>DASSZK010000095.1:0-20041 GCA_035702845.1 Acidimicrobiales bacterium | reverse complement strand
GACATCGTCGCCGGGCTCGAGGCCGGGGCCGACGACTACATGACCAAGCCGGTCATGCCAAAGGAGCTGTCGGCTCGGATCCGGGCGCTGATGCGGCGTGCCCACAGCGAGCAGCGTGAGGGGGCTCCCCTCGCGTTCGGCGATGTGGAGATCCATCCCGAGGCGGGGCTGGTGCGCAAAGGGGGAACGGAGCTGAGCCTCACCCGCACGGAGTTCAGGCTCCTGTGCGAACTTGCCTCCAAGCCAGGTTGGGTAATGGACAGGCCTCAACTGCTGAACCGGGTCTGGGGCTACGACTACTTCGGTGACACTCGGCTCGTGGACGTCCACATCGGGCGTCTGCGGGCCAAAATCGAGCGGGATGCCTCCAAGCCGGAGCTCATCGTCACGGTAAGAGGTCTCGGCTACAAGCTCCAGGCGCCATGACCGTGGCCCGACCCCGGCAACCTTTGTCACGTCCCTACGTCGCAAAGAGCGGGGCAGCGCTCAAGCCGCGGCGATTTGGGCTGCGTGCCCGGGCTACCGCCGCTTTCGTCGGCGGGGCGGCGGTCATTTCGGCCGCGCTGGCTCTGAGCACCTTCGCTTTGGCCCACCATTACCTGCTGGCCCAGCGCGAGGCCAGCGCCACAGGCGAAACATTCGCTGACGCCCGCCTGGTAAAGAGGGACCTCGTCGATGCCGGCGCCCGGGTGGGCGATGTCTTGCCCTCGATCACTGTGGGACAAGGCACCACCGCGTACCTCTATCACGCCGGCAATTGGTACACCGGCACGGTGACTGTCGGCGCCCAGGGCGCATCGCCTCCTCCGGGCTTGCCGAGAGCGCTCGTCGCTATGGTCTCGGCCGGGGTACCTGCGCGCCAGCGGGTCGAGGTTGGCGGCCAGCCGGCCGTTGCCGTCGGCGTCCGCCTCGTGGGCCTCGACTCGGACTACTTCGAGGTCCACTCGCTGTCCGAGCTCGCTCGCACCCTCGACATCATGGCGCTTGTCCTTGTGGTGAGCGCCGCGGCGACGACATTGGGCGGCTTGCTTGTCGGGCGCTGGGCCAGCGGGAGGATGGTCCGGCCGCTGACGGCGACGGCCGAAGTGGCGGCGGCCATAGCCGCCGGCGCCCTCGACAAGCGTTTGCCTCCTACGGCCGACCCTGATCTCGCCGGCCTGGCCGACTCGTTCAACGAGATGGTCGACGCTTTGAGCCGGCGGATGCAGCGTGACGCCCGGTTTGCGTCGGATGTGAGCCACGAGCTGCGGTCTCCTCTCACCACTGTGCAGGCGGCCGTCAGCCTTATCGCCTCATACCGTGACAGGCTGGGCCCTGACGGGCAGCGCGCCCTCGAACTGCTGACCTCCGAGGTCGACCGATTTTCGTCGATGGTCCAGGACCTGCTGGAGATGTCACGCTTCGATGCGGGAGCTGCTCCCTTGGATCTCGAAGAGGTCGAGTTTGCCGACCTCGTTGTCAAGACTGTGTCCGCTTATAACGACGCCGCTTATAACGAGCCCGGGACGGGGGGGCGCATCCTTGTCACTGTGACCGAGCGGGCGGCAGGAGTATGGGCCGCCGTCGACCGGAGGCGGGTCCAAAGAGTGCTGGTCAACCTGCTGGACAACGCTCGCTCCCACGGGGGCGGCGCGGTCGAGGTGAGCGTTGACGCTGCTGCGGGCGAAGTTACGGTGACGGTCGACGATGCCGGCCCGGGCGTCGCTCTGAGCGAGCGCCAAGCGGTGTTCGAGCGCTTTTACCGCGGAGCGGCGGCGGGGCGGCGGGCAGCGAGTTCCGGCACAGGTCTGGGCCTGGCTCTTGTCGCTGAACACGTGCGGGCCCACAACGGGCGCGTGAGCGTCGAGGACCGTCCCGGCGGGGGAGCGCGCTTTGTGGTGGCATTGCCTGTCGCGCCCGGTAGGGCGAGCGAGGAAGGCGTTGGCACGCGTGGGGGCCGGGCCCGCGCGCTGGCCCGTACGTCAGAGGGCCCCAAGTGATCGCCAACCGGCAAAGGACGAGCCTGGACAGCGCGGGGCCGGTCAAGCGGGGCCGGCCCCGGGCCGGCCCCTACCGTCGAGCGCGTTTAGCCGGTGCCCTGGTGATCGGGTCATGTGTTCTTGCCAGCGGTTGCGGGCTTGGGCCGCAAGCGGCCCCGACCCCTCTTAGCCGCCACTCGCTGCCCCGGGCATTGCTATTTGGCCTGGCACGGACGACAACCACGGTGCTCGCCGCTCCTGCCAGCACCGTTGCGCTCTACCTCGAAGGATCGGACCAACACCTGGTCATGGTCCACCGCCGCGTCGGCTGGCCGGCCACGCCGAGCGAGGTGTTGGCCGCCCTGGCCGCCGGGCCGACCCCCCCCGAGTCTGATCGCGGCCTCGTTAGTCCTGCATCGTCCGTCGGAGCGCTGGTCGCCGGCTACCCACATCAGGAGGTTGTCCCTGTTTACGTCCCTCTGTCTTTCGAGAGCCTCAGCGGCGAGGACCAAGTGATGGCCGCAGCACAGATCGTCTACAGCGTGACGAGCCTGCCGGGCGTGAAAGGCGTCGTCTTCCTCGTCGGCCGTCAACGTACGCAAGTCCCAAACGACCAGGGCGATGTCACGGCCGGCCCGTTGACCCGCCTCGACTACGCCAGCCTGCGATGAGCGAGCACTCAAAGCCCGCTCGGGTATCGCGGCGCCATGCCCTGCGCCTGGGAGGTGCCGCAGTGCTAGGTGGCGCCTTGGCCGGGACGGTGTGGACGGAGCACAGCGGAGGTACGAGCGCGGCCGCTGTCGGCTTGCGGCCCGGCCTGCCCATCTTGAGCGCCGTGGCCGCACCCCCGAGCGGGGAGATCCAGCATTACCTTTCTGCGCCCGGTTTGTCCCCGGCGACCGTGGACGTCGGCAAGGCAGCTCGCCTGCCCGGCCTGATCTTCATGGACAACCATGCCGGTACAAGCCAGCAAGGGCCGATGATCCTCGATGGGTCGGGCCAGTTGGTGTGGTTTTCTCCACTATCGACCGGGGGGGTGTACGACCCGCGGGCGTTCAACGTCAGCGTCCAACGTTACAGGGGCGAACCGGTTATTGCGTATTTCGAAGGGGCCGTTGTGGACGGCCACGGGCAGGGTAACTATGTGCTGCTCGATGCCTCCTACCGCCCGATCAGGCGCATATATGCAGGCAATGGTTACTTGGGGGACCTGCACGAGTTCTTCCTAACGCCTCGTGGTACCGCCATCTTTACGTGCTACGGCCAAAGCAACGCCGATCTGCGGCCGTACGGCGGCAAGGCTGGCGCTCCCTACTATTACGGGGTTGCCCAGGAGCTCGACTTGTCAACCGGCAAGGTTATATTCCAGTGGCGTTCAGACGAGCACGTGCCGTTGGCTGACTCCTATGCGCCCCTGCCCGCCGGCTCGCCATGGGACTATCTGCACATCAATTCGATCGCAATCGCCGAAGACGGCCATTTCTTGATCTCGGCCCGCAATACTTGGACCGTGTACAAAGTCCACCGCCATACCGGGAAGATCCTCTGGCGTATGGGGGGCAAGCACAGTGATTTCCGCTTCGGTGCGGGCGCTCGTTTTGCGTGGCAGCACCATGCCGTGCAGCGCGCGGCTCAGACCTGGACTGTCTTCGACAACGGCACGGGTTGGTACGTGACAGAACCGTACTCGAGAGGTCTGGTGCTGAACGTCGACGAGGGTGCCCGTACCGTCGACCTCGTGCATGCCTACACCTACCCCGGGACGCCCATTCGCGCCGCCGCGCTCGGGAGCGTCCAACCCCTGCCGGGCGGAGGGGTGTTCATCGGCTGGGGGACCGGTGCCGCGTATTCCGCCTACGACGCGTCCGGTTCGGTAGGCGCCTATGGGCGCTCCGCCGGGCCTCACGTCGAGTCCTACCGCGCCTTCGTGTCGGAGTGGGTAGGCCGTCCGGCGACGCCACCCGCACTTGCAGCCTCTCGCGGGCACCTGTACACCAGCTGGAACGGGGCCACAGAGGTCGCCACCTGGCTCGTGCTGGCGGGTGCATCGCCCAGCCAGCTGGGACAAGTTGGAAAGGTACCCAAGCTCGGCTTCGAGACGGTGATCACCCTGCCGGGCCAGTACGAGTGGGCCGCCGTTGTGCCCATCGACAGCCGAGGCCGTTCGCTCGGGCGCTCGGCCACGGTTCGCGTCGTTTGACAGCGATCCTCCCTGGGGCGACGGTTGGCGCGGTCCCTAAGGCGCCGGCCTCTGCCGCAGGGCCCACCTCTAAGCCCAAGGGTGCTGGTGGGGCATATTCCGAACCACCGCTCCGTTTATGTAGGGCAGAATGACGGCTGAGGCTGCGGCGCTTACGCCTGGCTCAGGCTCGTGGGAACGTCCCCGCAACACTGGTCCGGGCCGCCGGTCGCGCAAAAGGAAAGCGGGCGGCGCCGCCCGGGTAACAGCAGGCGACGCCCCTGAGGGTCGGCGCACAATGGCCCTGCACAAGATGTCTGAGGAGGCCGAAGTTGGAGAAGAAGTGGTGGGTCCTGGTGACGGTGTGCACAGGGGTGTTCATGCTCCTGCTGGACATCACCATCGTCAATGTCGCCCTGCCGGCGATCGAACATGGGTTCTCAGCATCCCTGTCTGACCTGCAGTGGGTCATCAGCGCCTACGCACTGACCCTGGCAGCGTTCCTACTCACAGCGGGGTCGGTCGCCGACCGTTCCGGCCGGCGGCTCGTGTTCGCGGTGGGGGTGACCTGCTTCACCGTGGCGTCGCTGTTTTGCGGCCTCGCCAGTGGGACTCTGTTCCTCATCATCGCCCGTGCCGCGCAAGGCGTGGGCGGGGCGATCATGTTCGCCACCTCGTTGGCCCTGCTGGCCGAGGCTTTTCGTGGCCGCGACCGCGGGGTGGCCTTCGGGGTTTACGGCGCCGTCACCGGAGCAGCGGTAGCCGTTGGGCCGGTGCTTGGCGGGGCCATCACCAGCGGTTTGAGCTGGCGCTGGATCTTCTTCGTCAACCTGCCTATAGGCATCTTCACCTTGGCGGTCACCGTGCTGCGGGTGCCGGAGTCGAAGGACCCCCGGTCGGCGCGACCGGACTATGCGGGTTTCGTGACGTTCAGCTTGTGCCTGGGCACGCTGGTGTACGGCCTTATCCAGAGCACGACAAGCGGCTGGGGTGCAACCGACGTCGTGGCCACGCTGGTGGCAAGCGGAGCCCTCTTCGCCGCCTTCTTGCTGATAGAGGTCCGCAACCAGCACCCCATGCTCGACCTTTCGTTGTTGCGGGTCCCGACTTTCGACGGCGGCCTAATTGCCGCGTTCGCCATCTCGGGGTCTCTGTTCTCCCTCCTCACCTACCTGGTGATCTATCTCCAGGACGTGCTCGGTTTCTCGCCCTTCCAGGCGGGTCTGCGGTTCTTGCCACTGAGCATGGCCGTGTTCTTCACCGCCGCCGCCGCCGGCCGTGCCACCAGCCATGTCCCCCGCAAGTGGCTCATCGCCCCCGGGTTCGTGCTGGTCGGGGTCGGGCTTTTGCTCATGCGGAGCATGACCGTGCACTCAGGGTGGACCCAGTTGCTGCCCGGTTTCATCGTCGCCGGTGTGGGCTCTGGCTTGGTCAATGTCCCCCTCGTGTCGACAGCGGTGGGTGTTGTCCATCCCTCGAGGGCGGGGATGGCGTCGGGTATCAACAGCACCTTGCGCCAGGTGGGCATCGCGACCGGGGTCGCCGCTCTCGGCACGATCTTCGCCAGCCAGCTGCGCTCCACCCTCGTCCAACGGCTGCACGGGACACCGCTGGAGCCACACACGTCGCAGATCGCCCAGGCGATAACAAGCGGGAACAAGCCGACAACGGGTGCCATGCCGGCGGCCCTGCGCCACGCAGCGAACCTGGCCAGTCGTCAAGCCTTCATCAACGGTCTCGACCTGATCCTGCTCATCGGTGCCGCTCTTGCCTTCGGTGCGGTTGTTGCGTCGTTCCTCCTCGTCAGGGAGAAGGACTTCGTCGTGGCGGGTGCTCCCCAATCGGGGGCGCACGAACCGGCGCCGGCTATGACGGCCGTGTAACTTTTCCTGCGGGGCCATGACGACCATCTACGACGTCGCCGAATACTGCGGCGTATCAGTTTCAACGGTCTCGCGTGCAATAGCTGCGCCCGACATGGTGCGCCAGAGCACGCGCCGGCGGGTGCTCGAAGCGGTAGACAAGCTTGGCTACCAGCCCAACCGAGTGGCGCGCGCCTTGAGCACCGGGCGGACGCGCTCGATTGGTTTCGTCGTGCCGAGCCTGGCCAACCCGTTCTTCCCCCGGGTGCTGAAGGCTGCCCAGGGGGCGGCCCGGTCGCTGGACTTCGCCGTCCTGGTGGGTGACACCGACGAGGATCCCGACGCTGAAGCCGAGTTGATAACCACCATGGGCCGCCAGGTGGACGGGGTCGTCGTCTGCGCTCCGCGCCTCGCCGACAAGGACATTTTGCGGTTGGCCCGCGAGGTGAAGATCGTTTGTGTCAACCGGCCTGTCCGGGGAGTCCCCGGTGTCCTGATGGACAGCGCCGCCGGCGTGTCGGAGGCAGCGCGTTACCTACACGGGCTGGGTCACCAGCGGTTCGTGTACGTGAACGGCCCGGAGCGGTCCTGGTCCAACGGCGAGAGGCGGGGCGCGCTTGGGGCGGAGGCTGAACGCCTGGGTTTCGAGGTGCACGAGCTCGGGCCCGTCAGCGCCAAGTTCGAGGACGGTGTCGCACTTGCTCCTGAGATCGCCCGGATGGGGGTGTCTGCGGTAATGGCCTACAACGACCTGATCGCGCTCGGGGTGCTCGCCGGCCTACGTCAAACCGGCGTAGAAGTGCCAGGCCAGATCAGCGTGGTAGGGGTCGATGACATCATGATGGCGGCGATGTCGACACCCGCACTGAGCACGGTCTCGGTGGCAAAGGACGAGGCCGGCGCGGCAGCCGTCGAGTTGCTGCTCGAGGTTCTCGAAGGTGAGCGGCGAGGGCCCGCTAGGACGCTGCGCTGCCCGCCGACGTTTGTCCGCCGCCAGAGCACGGGCCCCGCACCCGCCTAAGTCCCCGCAGCGGGACGCCCTTAGGCGAGCCGCAGGAACGGCTGAGCCTTGTTGCGAAGGTTAGGGCCCGGTCACGGCGGCGTCATGGGCCGACATGAGGTAGTAGACGAACTCGTTGACGAACTTGCCGTCGGGGTCGTAGCGGTGCGCCAACTCGATGAAGCGCCCCATCTCGGGGTACTGCCCCACAACGTAGGACGGGCTCATGGTCGATACCTTGCCCCAATGAGGGCGAGGCCGCAGGTCCGCCAGGCGCTGCTCCACCTCTCGGAGCACCGGTGCGACCCGGTCCATGTCGTCGAACCACGTGAAGTGCACGCCGATCGTGTCCCTGCCGTAGGCAGGGCTCAGCCACAGGTCGTCGGCTTTCATGGAGCGCAGTTCGGTCACATGAAGCACCTCGCCGATACGCTCGGCCATTGGCCGCAGTGCCGCCAGAGCGGCCCGTCCGTCGCTGCGGTCGAGCAGGAACTCGGTTTGGATCTCGTGGCCGGCGCTCGGGGTGAACTCCGCTCGAAAATGCGGCATCCGTTCATGCCAGGCCCCCGGCCGGCCGAGCTGGGGCGTCGCACAGGCGGGGTCGAACTTGATGATGGGATGGAGGTCCACCAGCGCTAGCTCGCCGCCGGACCATGCGGGGCGGGGGTCCCCCAGGCGGTGTTTTTGCCAGACTCTCGCCACGCCGCTGGACCAGTCGGTAAAAACGCTCACGCTGTAGGCGCTGGCGAAAATGGCATCCAGTTCGGAGGCCACCTGGTCCAAGGGCACCTGGCCATGCACCGTTTGCGTGATTTCGTACGCGGGTTCCACGGCCAGGTTGAGACGGGTCATAATGCCGAGAGCACCCAGGGAGACAACCGTGCCCGGGAATTGCGCCGGGTCGTTGTCCCGGCTGACCCAGCGAACGGACCCGTCGGGGCCGACCAGCTCGATCCCCGTGACGGCCGCCGACAGGGTCTGGAGCGTGTCCCCCGAGCCGTGGGTGCCAGTCGAGACCGACCCGGCCACCCGGATGTGGGGGAGCGACGCCATGTTGGCGAGCGCCCAGCCCTGCGCATGCAATCCCGACGCCACCTCGGCATAGCGCATGCCCGCGGGGATAGTGGCGGTACCCGAGCTCACGCTTACCTCACCGGCCAGCTCGTCCAGTCGCACGAGCACGGCGTCAGTGTCGGCCACCCGGCTAAAGGAGTGCGCGCTGCCAAGCGCCCGCACGCGCGGGCTGCGAGCCACGAGGTCGCAAAGCTCGTCAGTGCTCGACGGCCGGTGCACGGCGGAGGCGGCGAAAGTGACGTTGCCGGCCCAGTTGCGAAGCCCTGTGGTCACCGCAAGAACTCTACGGCCGGCCTGCGAGCAAGGCCTCGGCCGCGGCTTGGGGGCTGTCGACGAGCAGCTGGGCGCCTGCCGCTAAAAGCTCGGCCTTGTCGCCGTAGCCCCACATGGCGCCCACCGCAGCGAGGTCCAGCTCGCAGGCGGCGAACATGTCGTGCTCGCGGTCCCCGACGAGCGCTCCTTGGGCGGGTGGAGGCGAGCCCATGTTGACCAAGGCGTGTACGGCTATGTCCAGCTTGCTGACGCGGGTGTTGTCCCGGGTGGCCCCCGATACTTCTTCAAAGAACTGGGCTATGCCGAAATGCTCGATGATCTGGCGCGCGTACTCCTCGAGCTTGGAGGTGGCCACTCCAAGGCGGATGCCGGCCCGAGAAAGCTGTTCCAGCATTTCACGGGTTTGGGGGTAGAGCGCGTTATCGAACATGCCCTGTGCTGTGAAGTACTCGCGGTAGGAGGCGATGGCCTGGTCGACCAGGTCGAAGGGCACCCCGAGCTCGACCATGTTGGCGGAGATGGGCGGCCCGACGCAACGCCTGAGCTGGTCGTCTGTCGCGCTGAGGCCCAAAGAAGCGAGCGCGTGGCGGTAGGACGCCACGATGCCGGAACCGGAGTCGGTGAGCGTGCCGTCCAGGTCAAAAAGGACGAAGGTCTTGTTGGCCATGACTGCTGACGATACCCCGGGGCCTGGGTGACGCTACGCGGCCCTGCCGGTAGTAGCTTGGCCGCGTGACAGTGCCAAGTGCCGAGCCGCAGGCTGGCCGGCACGGGCACGGGCACGGGTACGGCGAGCTGGCGCAGTTCAGCGAGATCGTGTCCTCCGAGCTGTCCCTTCGCCGTTTCCTGCACGGTCTGCCTGGGGTGGACCAGGTCGGCGCCGAAGGCCGTGCCGCCTCGCTGGCCACCCGCTCGGTGAAGTCGGCATCCAAACGGTGGGCCATCGATCTCGCCATTTCGATGGTCGACCTGACCACTCTGGAGGGAGCCGACACCCCGGGCAAAGTGGCGAACCTTTGCGCCAAGGCGCGCCGGCCCGACCCCTACGACGCGAAGGTGCCGCCAGTGGCTGCCGTGTGCGTTTACCCCGACCTCGTCTCGGTGGCGTTGGCAGGGGTGGCCGGGAGCCCGGTGAAGGTCGCGTCGGTGGCGACCGCCTTCCCCTCGGGCCGGGCGTCGCGGCGGGTGAAGCTGGCCGACGTGGCAGACGCGGTTGACGCAGGTGCTCACGAGGTGGACATGGTGATCGATCGTGGAGCGTTCCTCGCCGGCCACCTAGGGCGCGTGCTCGACGAGGTACAAGTGGTGAAGCAAGCCTGTGGGGGGGCGCACCTGAAGGTGATCCTGGAGACCGGCGAGCTCGCAACCTACGACAACGTCAAGCGCGCCTCGTGGACGGCGATGCTGGGCGGGGCGGACTTCATAAAGACCTCGACCGGCAAGGTCAGCCCAGCGGCAACCCTGCCGGTTGCCTTGGTGATGTTGGAGGCGGTGCGCGAGTTCGCCGAGCTGAGCGGTCGTATGGTCGGGGTCAAGGTCGCGGGCGGTATCCGGACGGCCAAAGACGCCATAAGGAACCTCGTTATCGTCAACGAGGTGGCCGGAGATGCCTGGCTTTCGCCTGATCTTTTCCGTATCGGCGCGTCCAGCTTGTTGAACGACTTGTTGATGCAACGGGCCAAGCAGCTCACCGGAGCATATGCAGGTACCCAGGACTTCAGCGTCGAATGAACGGCGCAGGCGAAAAGCGAGCAACGATGACACGTTTCGAGTACTCACCGGCCCCCGAGGACCGCAGCGTGGTGCAATTGCGCCCGAGTTACGGCCTCTTCATCGACGGCGAGTTCGTTGAGCCTTCAGATGGCGGTTATTTTGCCACCGAGAGCCCTGCCACTCAGGACACGTTAGCCCAGGTGGCATTTGCCGGTCCCGGGGATGTCGACCGTGCCGTGAAGGCGGCTCGCAGGGCCTTTGATGGCGCATGGGGCGCGATGGCGGGGAAGGAAAGAGCCAAGTACGTCTTCCGCATCGCTCGCCTTGTCCAGGAGCGCGCCCGGGAGCTGGCGGTACTGGAGACCCTGGACAATGGCAAGCCGATCAAGGAGTCGCGCGACGTCGACGTCCCACTGGCAGCTGCGCACTTTTTCTACCACGCCGGGTGGGCCGACAAGTTGGAGTACGCCGGGCTCGGGCCCTCCCCCTGGCCCCTGGGTGTCGCCGGTCAGGTAATCCCGTGGAACTTCCCTTTGCTCATGGCCGCGTGGAAGCTGGCCCCCGCACTTGCTGCCGGTAATACATGCGTGCTGAAGCCCGCCGAGACCACGCCGCTCTCCGCTTTGTTGCTCGCTGAACTGCTCCAGCAGGCCGAGCTGCCTCCTGGTGTGGTCAATATCGTGACCGGTGCCGGAGACACGGGCGCGGCCCTGGTGGCGCACCCAGGGGTGGACAAGATCGCGTTCACTGGCAGCACCGAGGTAGGCAAGGCGATCCAGCGCCAAGTGGCCGGTTCGGGTAAGCACGTGACCCTTGAGCTGGGGGGCAAGGCGGCGAACATCGTTTTCGACGACGCCCCGTTGTCCCAAGCAGTGGAAGGGATAGTCAACGGGATCTTCTTCAACCAGGGCCATGTCTGTTGCGCGGGCTCGCGCCTGCTGGTCCAAGAACCGGTGGCTGAGGCTGTGGTGGAGGCACTGCAACGGCGTTTGGCCACCCTGCGTCTAGGTGACCCGCTGGACAAGAACACCGATATAGGGGCCATAAATTCGGCCCGACAACTGGAGAAGATCCGTGAGCTCGCTGCCTCGGGGGACAGCGAAGGAGCGCAGCGGTGGTCCCCCGAATGCCGCATGCCAGGGCGAGGGTACTGGTTTGCCCCCACGATATTCACCGGGGTGGCCCCATCTCATCGCATCGCCCGGGAGGAGATATTTGGCCCGGTCCTTTCGGTCATGACCTTCCGCACCCCCGAGGAGGCGGTGGAGAAGGCCAACAACACCACGTACGGCCTGTCGGCAGGCGTGTGGACCGAGAAAGGAAGCCGCATACTGATGATGGCGGCTCGGCTGCGCGCCGGCGTCGTGTGGGCCAACACTTTCAACCGGTTCGACCCGGCAAGCCCGTTCGGCGGGTACAAAGAGTCCGGTTTTGGGCGCGAGGGCGGCCGCCAAGGGCTGGCCGCGTACCTGCGCCCGGATCTGGGGGGCGGCAGGCACCCGGAGCTTGTGGCATGACTACCGAGGGCGATTTGAGCACTGTCGGGGAAATGGGCACGGGCAGCGCCGGCCGGCTTGCGGTGCGCAAGACGTACAAGCTTTACGTGGGGGGCGCTTTTCCTCGCTCTGAGTCGGGGCGGTCTTATGTCGTTACAGGAGCCGCCGGAGGCCCTGTCGCCAATGTGGCCCAGGCGTCCAGGAAAGACTTGCGCGACGCGGTGGTCGCTGCACGGAAGGCGCAGCCGGGTTGGGCGCGAGCCACGGCGTACCTGCGAGGCCAGGTCCTTTACCGGGTGGCAGAGATGCTCGAGGCGAGGCGCGAGCAGTTCGCCTCCAGCGTGTGCTCGGGCGAGGGTTGCGCGCTTGGGGATGGCCACGCCCAGGTCGATGCCAGCGTGGACCGCCTCGTGTGGTACGCAGGTTGGTCTGACAAGTTGGCCCAAGTTGCGGGTTCGGCCAACCCGGTGGCGGGCCCGTACTTCAATTTCTCCTTCCCTGAGCCCTGCGGAGTCGTCGGGGTGATCGCTCCGGCTAGCCCGTCCCTGTTGGGCGCGGTGGAGACCTTAGGGGCCACGCTCGTGAGTGGGAACACCGCAGTGGTCCTGGCCAGCGAGCACCGTCCTATCCCGGCCCTGGAGCTCGCTGAGGTGCTCGCCACGTCGGACCTACCAGGGGGCACTGTGAACCTCCTCTCGGGCCGACTTGCCGAGCTGGCGCCCGTGCTGGCGGCGCATCGCGATGTCGACGCCGTGGACCTGGCCGGCGCCCCCGATATGGCAACCGAGCTCGGGATCCTGGCGGCCGACAACCTAAAACGTGTGCTCTCTCCGTCAGCAGCCGGCTTTTCCGCGCCGCCCACCCCGGCGCGGATGCTCTTTTTTACCGAGACCAAGACGGTCTGGCACCCGATAGGTTCATAGCGCATGGCATTGCACGTCGTCGAGCACCCACTGGCCAGTGCCTTGCTGGCGTCCCTTCGGGACAAGTCGACGCCTCCACCCTTGTTCCGGTTGCTGGCCAAGAGATTGGCCCTCGTTTTGGCCATCGAGGCGACGCGCTACATACCCGTTGTCGAGACCGAGGTGGAGACGCCACTGGCATGGACGTCGGGAGCCCGCATCGCACAACCCATGGTCGCGGTGCCGGTGTTGCGGGCAGGTCTCGGGATGCTCGAAGCGGTCACCGAGCTTTTCCCCGAAGTCACAGTCGGTTACGTGGGTTTGGAGCGCGACCACGCCACTTTCGAACCATCCCTCTACTACTCGAAGTTGCCCCCGATGGAGGGGGCAAGCGCCCTCCTACTGGACCCCATGCTGGCCACTGGGGCGTCCGCTGCAGCGGCATGTGACGCCCTGGCCCAGGCCGGAGCGGCGAAGATCACCCTGCTTTCGGTAGTGTCCTCGCCGGAGGGGGTCGAGCACCTGAGCCGGCGCCATCCCGGGCTCGACATAGTGACCGCTTCAGTGGACAAAGGACTCAATGATCACGCCTACATCGTCCCCGGCCTCGGTGATTTCGGGGACCGCCTCTTCGGCACCCTTTAGCTAGGGCTGGCCGTCGCCGGCCCTTAGAGCCATTCCAGCTAGGGGATCTGGACCAGGTTGGCCACCCCGGTATGGAGTTGCTCCGTCAGGGCACGGGCTGTCGCCCGGGCGGAGCTCAGTTCCGACCGGGGGCACGGAGCTGTGGTGACCTGGAAATAGACCTTCAGTTTTGGTTCCGTGCCACTGGGGCGCAGTACTACCCGGCTCCCGTTGTCCAGATGGTAAATGAGAACATCAGAGGCCGGTAAGTCGGGGCGGGCCCCGGCCAGGAGATCCTCGAACGCGAGGACGCTCGTACCGGCAATGGCCAGAGGCGGGCTCTCCCTGAGCCGGTCCATAATGGCGCCCAGGCGCTGCAGGGCGCCGCTCCCGGCAATCCTTCCCGACCACTGCGAGGTGGTGTGGACGCCGTGAGCACTCTCGAGTTCGTCCAGGCGATCGAGCAAGGAGCGTCCCTCTGCCTTGGCCAGTGCCGCCATCTCGGCCACTACCAGTGCGGCGCTCATACCGTCTTTGTCTGCCACGGCTTCGCTGCACGCGTAGCCGAGGGCTTCCTCGTAAGCGAACACCAGCCGGTGCCCGGGGTGACCGGCGCCGGCGCGAGCCAACCATTTGAACCCGGTAAGTGTTTCGACGTGGGCCACCCCGGCCGCGGCCGCCAGTTTGGCCAAGAACGTGGACGAGACAATGGATGTTGCCACCAACGGGCGTAAGCCGCTAACCCGTAAGCCGGCAACCGGCGTCGTGTGCGGCCGCACCTTTCCAATTGCTACCTCGCCGGCGACCGAGTTGAGAAGATGATCTCCGATCAACGTCCCCAGCTCGTCGCCGGTAAAGATGTGCCAACCGCCAACCCCGGAGCTGCTGGTGGCCGCCGGCCGAAGGGGGGTTGGCCCACTCCGGCCCGGCCCAGTTGGGACGGGTACAGCCACGGCGAGACGATCGGCGTCAGGGTCGTTGGCGAAGACGATGTCCGCGCCCCGCTCGCGAGCCAAGGCGATGGCGAGGTCGAGCACACCGGGTTCTTCGGGATTAGGCAGGGGAGCAGTAAGGAATTCGGGATCGGGGTCAGCTTGCTCGGGCACCATCCACGGGCGGCCAAATCCGGCACGCACGAGTAGGTCGGGCACTACAGCGCCTCCCACGCCGTGCACCGGGGTGTAGACGACCTGGAGGTCGCGGGGGCCGTCCCTGCGAACGAGGCCCAAGACCGCTCCGGCATAATCATCGATAAGTGTGCGTATGTCGACGGGCTCCACGTGCCCCGAAGAGGCCATGTTGCCGCCGGTTGGCACATGCTCGGCTGCAGATCGGGCTGGCACAGTTTGGGCGGCCTCTGCTGCCAGGGCGATCTCGGCGTCGTGCGGTGGGAAAACCTGGGCACCGTCCGATAGGTAAACCTTGTAGCCGTTGTCCGGTGCCGGGTTGTGGCTTGCAGTCACCATTACGCCGGCGCTGGCACGGAAGTGGCGTACGGCAAAGGCGGTGAGGGGCGTGGGTAGGGGCTGGTCCAAAAGCAACACCCGGGCGCCCCGGTATGCCATGGTCTGGGCGGCCGCTGCGGCGAAGTCCGCCGAACGGTTCCTGGCGTCATGGCCCACGACTACGGTGCCCACCCGGCCCGTGCCTGCGGCAAGATAGCGGGCCAAACCTGAGGAAAAATGTCCCACGACGGCAATGTTCATCCGTGAGGGCCCGGCACCGAGCGGTCCCCGTAGCCCGGCAGTCCCGAAAACCAAAGGGTGTTGGAACCTCTCGGCCAGGGCAACGGTGTCGCCCGCCGCCAAGATGCGTGCCAGTTCTTCACGGGTCACAGGATCGGGGTCCGCCTCGAGCCAAGCTCGGGCGGCAGCCTCTAGGTCTTTGACAGTGCGCTCGTCCTGCGGCATCGGTTGGCTCAGCCGGCCAACGATGGCAGGAGCCGGACGAACAGGTCATGCAGGACCGGCACGGCTGCCCTGCCGGCTGCGATGACCTCGCCATGATCGAGGGTATTGGCGCCGACGCCGGCGGCAAGGTTGGTAACAAGTGAGAGGGCGAGCACGGCTGCCCCAAGGTGCCGGGAGGCGATGGCCTCCAATGCCGTGGACATCCCGACCAGGTCAGCCCCGAGGTTTCGCAGCATGGAGATCTCGGCAGGAGTCTCGTAGTGCGGCCGGGGCATGGCCGCATAGACGCCCTCGGCTAGCTCGGGCGCGACCTCGTGGGCGATATTGCGAAGCCTGGCGCTGTAGAGATCGCTCAGGTCGACGAAACGCGATGGGAAGCCGGCTGGTGGCTCGGGCCCTGATAGCGGCGACTGCCGGGTCAGGTTGAGGTGGTCCCTCACGAGCACTGGGCGGCCGACCGGGAGCAGGGGATTGATGGCCCCAGCCGCATTTGTGAGCACAACCGTGGGTGCGCCGGCCAGGACGGCAGCGCGGGCCGCGTGGGTGATCTCGGCGCTCGTGCGGCCCTCGTACACGTGCGAACGGCCGGCGAGCCACAAAATGGTGCGTTGACCCAGGCGCGTGGCCCGCACTGACCCTTCGTGACCCGGCACTGAAGGTGAAGGGAACCCGGTAAAAGAGCTCATCGGCCACCGGCCGAGCTCGTCTCCGGCACCCTCGGCTGCTTGGCCCCACCCCGAGCCGAGAACCACGGCGACATCCGGCGAAACCCCCAGGCGCGACACCAGTTCCGCCGCAGCCACCCGTGCTGTCTCTATCGGGTGCATGTTCGTCATTCGGGAGCCGGCAGGAGAGCGGAGATCTTCGCCTTGCGGTCTTGGTCGCAGAAGGCGCCCTGCAGTGCGTTCACGGTGACACGGTGCACTTCGTCCCAACCCCACCCGAAGGTGCGTACGCATGCCGCCAGCTCACTGGTTAGCGTGACCCCGCTCACCAGCCGGTTGTCGGTGTTCACGGTTACCGGGAGCCCGCAACGCAAAAACTTGGCGACGGGGTGTTCTGCCATAGTGGGTACGGCGCCGGTGTGGACGTTGGAGCTCGGGCACATTTCGAGCGTCAGGCGACGCCGGCGGACATAGTTCGCGGTGGCGCCGAGCTCGGCCTCCCCGCCGGGCCGGCCGGTGATGTCGCAGTCCAGGCGCACCCCGTGGCCGATGCGTTGGGCGCCGCAGGCAAAAATGGCGTCGCGGATAGAACCCAGATCTGCTGACTCCCCGGCGTGGACCGTCACCGAAGCGCCTCCGGAGCGGGCAATGGCGATCGCTTCAAGGTGGTCGCTTGCAGGATGCCCTGTTTCCAGGCCCGCAAGGTCGAAGCCGACAACCCCATCGTGGCGGTACCCGGCGGCCAGCCGGGCTGTACTGTTGGCGACGGCCCGGGAAGACGTGCGCATCGCCGTTAGCAACAAAGCTACGAAAACATCGTGGCCGCCTACACCGACAGAGGCGCTCATCCCGTCACGCAGCCCCTGTAAAACGGCTTCTACGGCGGCAGCGAGGGTTAAGCCGGCACGGGTGTGAAGCTCAGGGGCAAAACGGACCTCGGCGTACACGACCCCGTCGGCCGCAAGATCCTCGACGTACTCTTTAGCGACCCGACGTAGTGCCGCGGCGCTTTGCAGTGCGGCGACGCACGGCGTGAACATCTCCAGGTAGGCGCTCAGGCTCGGGCGCTGCGGTGGGCCGACAACCGGTACCGCCAAGCCGAGGTCCGCAGACAGCTCGCGCAGGGTGGACAGGCGCAGGCCGCCGTCGAGGTGGTCATGTAGGAGAACCTTGGGAAAACGCCCGAGCTCGTCGGGATTTGGCGGCGCCACTCTCAGCCCACCCGCTCGATTATGAGTGGGCCCGCTGGGGGCGGTGGCTCCGGGTCGATCCGGATCTTGCCGGCAGACAGGGCCGCGTGCAGGGCTTGGCGCCCGGCGGAGAGGCGGCCGGGGTCGCCGGTATGCAGTTCGAACAGCGGGTCACCGGCCCTCACCTGCTCCCCGGGCTTTGCGCAGCAGATTACGCCGGCACAAGGGCTCACCGGGTCCTCCTTGCGCTCACGCCCTGCTCCGAGGCGCCATGCTGCGACACCCACCGCCAGAGCGTCCAGGCGCTGCACGTAACCGGTCTCGGGAGCCACGAACACATCGACCACGGGTGCTACGGGCAGTGCGGCGTCGGGGTCGCCACCCTGGGCACGGACGATCCCTTTCCAGCTCTCCAACGCCGAGCCGTCCCTCAGCGCGCCGGCCTGGTCTGCGTCAAGACCGGCCAGGTCGGCCATGGTGCGGGCCAGTGCAAGTGTCACCTCCACGAGGTCGGCAGGTCCACCACCGGTGAGCACCTCCAGCGCCTCCGCCACCTCGACTGCGTTCCCCGCGGCCCGCCCGAGCGGTGCCTCCATCGTCGTCAGAAGAGCAACGACGCGCATGCCGTTGGCGGTGCCGATCTCCACCATTGCCCGTGCAAGCTCGCCGGCTCTTTGGCGGTCTTTCATGAAGGCGCCGTTACCAACCTTCACGTCCAGGACAAGCGACTCCGTGCCTTCGGCGATCTTCTTTGACATTATGGAGGCAGCGATGAGGGGGATTGCCTCGACTGTGGCGGTGACGTCCCTCAGGGCATAAAGCTTGCGGTCAGCGGGCGCCAGCGTCTCTCCGGCTGCACATATGGCCCCACCCACCGACTTCAATTGCTCCACCATGGTCTCGGGGCTGAGCTGAGCCCGCCAACCCGGGATGGCCTCCATCTTGTCGAGTGTGCCACCGGTGTGGCCCAGGCCCCGGCCGGAGAGCTGTGGGACCGCTGCACCCATACTGGCGAGCAAGGGGACGACGATGAGCGAGACTTTGTCACCTACGCCCCCGGTGGAGTGCTTGTCCACGCTCGGGCGCCCCACGCCGGAAAGATCCATGACCTCACCCGAGGCGACCATGGCGCGGGTGAGGGCCGAAGTCTCTTGGCGCGACATCCCCCGGAAGTAAACGGCCATGAGGAACGCCGACATCTGCTCGTCTGGGACCCGCCCGTTGGTGTAGGCGTCTACCAACCACGTGATCTGGGAGGCGTCGAGCTCCGCGCCGTCGCGCTTGGCGCGGACCAGTTCCACGGCAGAAATGCTCATTGCCCGGGGCCCTGGCTCGCCGGGCCGGAGCGCCGTGCCCTGAGCTCCGCACCGTCGAAGGCTCGGGGCAGCAGGTCGCCAAGTGCCATTGGCTCCTCGCCGGGACCGCCGTCCAACAGCAGGTTAGGCCCACCGTGCTCCAGGAGGACCTGCCGGCACCGCCCGCAGGGCGCAACAGGGCGGCCGTCACCGGCGGTGACGCTCAAGGCGACGAGGCGGCTTCGGCCCCCACTTACCAAGGTGGCGACCAGGCTGCACTCGGCGCAAAGGGTGAGCCCGAACGAGGCGTTCTCGACGTTGCAACCGGTCACCCTCCGGCCGTCTTCGCACAAGGCGGCCGCACCCACGCGCAGGCCCGAGTAGGGCGCGTACGCCAGATGGGCGGCCGCATCCGCGGCGGAGCGCAACTCGTCCCAGTCGATGCCGCCGTGCTGCCTGTCGCCGTGCAGCCTGTCGCCGTGCAGCCTGTCGCCCTTACAACCGCGCTCTGGCATCTTTATCCCTCCCGCCGGTAGGGGACGCCGTCGGCCGCCGGGGCGCGCACCCTGCCTACCAGCCCGCAGACGACGAGGATCGTTATCACGTACGGTGCCATGGACAAAAAGGCCGAAGGGATCCCGACGTTCAGCACTTGCAGGAAGCTCTGCAGGGATACGACGAACCCGAACAGTAATGCCGCTCCAAGTGCCCCGAAGGGACGCCACCGGCCGAAGATCATGGCGGCCAACGCTACATAGCCCAGCCCTGCTGTCATCCCGGCAGAGAACTCGCCGATCGAGCCGATCGTGAACGATGCGCCGCCGATGCCGGCGACGATGCCGCCGAGGATTACGTTGCGGTAGCGCACGGCGAGCACGTGTATGCCCACGGTCTCGGCAGCACGGGGGTGCTCGCCCACGGCGCGCGTGCGAAGGCCCCAGCGGGTGAAGAAAAGGCCCACGTGGACCACCACCAGCAATATCGCAGCGCCGTACACAAAGACGTTTTGGTAGAACAGCACGGGGCCGGCGATGGGGATCTTGTCGAGCAGCGGTATGCCGACCGGAGAAAAAGTGCCGCCCGTGTTGAGCGTCGCCTGGTCCGGGGTCAGGACTTGTTCGGTCAGGTAGTTGGTTAAACCCGTACAGAAGGCAACGATGACCACACCGATGATGATCTGGTCCCCGCCATAGCGCAGGGTCAGGAAAGCTAGCAGTGCTCCGAAGATCCCTCCGGCCAAGGCACCGGCGACCACTCCGAGCCAAAGGACATTGGTGGCGCTGCCGATCATGGCGCCGAGGAAGGCCCCGGCCAGGAACTGGCCTTCGATGGCGATGTTCACCACTCCTGAGCGCTCGCACAAGATGCCCGACAGCGAGCCGTAGACGAGCGGCGTGGTCGAACCGAGCGTCTCTGCCAGCAGTTGGACAAAGTTGAGGTCCTGGTTGCGCGCCGCCCAGGCCAGCAGCGACCAGATGAAAAGAACCACGCCGAGCCCGAAGATCAGGTACCGGCCACGTCCACGGGGCTGTGCCACCAAGAACGCGCTAAGCGCGAGGCAACCTAGTGCCAAACCGAACGAGACCCAGCGCACGGGCATAGTGATCGGCGACACGTTGAGCGCCGGAGCGGCGCCCATCAGGAACGTCGTGCGCACTTTGGCCCCGACCGACAAGCCGAAGGGCCACGCCATGACGACCGCGAGAACGCCGAGGAAGATCCCCATGCCCCGCGCTCGTGTCGTCGATACGAGCCGGCCTTCGGGGGCGCTCGTCGCAAGTACCGCACTGGTGCCGGGCGCGTGGCCCGGGGTTGGAGCGGGGACCGGCAAGGCGCTCACCCGCTCCATCCTTTCGAGAACAGCACGACGCTGCGCAACCCGCTGTCGCGCAGGCGGAAG
>DASSZK010000137.1:0-9031 GCA_035702845.1 Acidimicrobiales bacterium | reverse complement strand
GGAGACCGCGTCGGCACCCGGTCTGCCCGCCCTTGACCGCACCAAGCGTGCGCGCCTCGCCGCACGCCAGTTCGACGCCGGGGACCTCGCTGTACACCTGGCGGCTTCCTCCGTGCTCGAGCGCTGCCCACACCCCATCAGCGAGCTGGAAGTGGCGGTCGTCCTGGAGACCCTGGGCTACAACCGCACCCGGGTGCACGCTTCGGGCGCCACCAACCTCATGGAGCTGGCCCGGGCCACGTACTCCCTGGTGCCCCTTTACGCCCCGGGCAGCTCCGGCACCCCCAACAACGCTCCCGACGGCTCAGAACCCGGTGGCTGGCGGTCCGCCCTCGACACCGCTGCGGCGTTTTGCCGTGGCCTGCTCTTTGCTGCGCCGTTGCTCATCACCCTGGGGACCATCCTCATGGCCGGGGTGTCTTTTTGGTCAAACGGGGTTGAGCTCCCCGCCATCGCCGCATCGGTCACGATGTCGTCGTGCCTGGCCCTCATCTCCACGGGGCCGTTCATACACGCGTTCATGCGCCGGGCCTCGTTCTACCTGGCCTTCGGCGACGACGGGATCCTTGCGTACATGACCCGGCGCGCCCTTGGTCCGGGGATGCTGACTGCTGTTGTGGCGCTTGTTGCCACCTACCTGTTGCGGGTCGGCTTCGGGGCGGGTGGTGCACCCGCCGCCAACCGCCTGGGACTGGCCACAGGCATGGCCATCGCCGCGTTGCAGCTCGGGCTGGCCCCGTTCTACCTGCGCAACGCGGTGTTCCCGATGCTCTGCATCATCGGGGGAGGTGCCGCCGTGCTGGTGTGGCACGCCAGCCATCTGGGGCCGTTCACCGACCCGGTGTACCTCGCAATATGGCAGGTGCGCCTCGTCGCCGCAATGGCCGGCGCAACATGGCTTTTTTCGGCCTGGTGGTTGCTGCGCACTCCTGCCCAAGGGGCCGGCGCTCCCCGGCGGTTCTGGCTGCCGTCTGGCCGCGCCGTTATCCGGGCGGTGGCTCCTTACGCCTTTTTCGGTCTCGCATACTTCTGCCTCGTGTCGCTCCCCCAGCTTGTGGCGGGTGGTGCATGGCGGGACCGTTATCTCTTCAATGGCAGCTTCGCCATCGCCAGCGGAATGGCCCTGGTAGCACTGGTCCCCGTGGCCGCCTTCGGCAACGTCATGGCCGACCACCTCATAAAGCGCGACTTACCGCGAGTTCTCCAAAGTCACCGTGTCGCCCACGTCGAAAGAGCCCGCTCCACCATGAGCCGGCGCTGGAGGGCGCTCGTATCGCTTGCGGCAGCAACGAGCATGGTCGCAGTAACCACTGTTGACCTGCTCCTGCCCCGGTTCGCCCATGGTTGGCTCCTGTCCCATGGGATGGCGGCAGCGCCGGATCTGCTGTACACGTGTAGTGCCGGCTTCTTTTTTCTCTCGGTCGGGATGTTCGCCTCGCAGCTGGTATTCGGGCTCTCATCGCCCACCCAACCGGTCCTCGCCGCGCTTTGCGGGGTTCTGGTGCTTGTTGGCGGGAGCGCCCTGCTGGAGCTCGGGCACCTGACGGGGCAGGCACAGGGTGCGGCCGTGTCGTTCGCCGCAGGGGCAGCCGTCTTCGGGCTCCTGGCCGTGCGGTCTGGCGCCAAGGCTTTCGGCAACATCGACTTCACGTGCTATCGCTCGCTATGAGCGCTCCCGCCACAGCGCAACCTCCGGGACACCCGCGGTCCACCGAACATGACGATCGCCGTTCGACCAAGGCCACCCCGCGGCTCGGGCTGCGATGGCAGGTGACGGTGGCGACGGTGCTCATGTTCGCCTCGGTCATGGGCCTGACGTCGTGGCCTGCGCCGGCACCGGCGCGGCCGTTACCCGCCGGCATCTCTCGCGTTGTTTCCGGTCTGGTCATGGCCGACCCGTTGCGACGGGCACTGAGCCCCGGGCAGCTACAGGACTCCTACAACTACAGCCTCGACGGGAGCGCCATGCCGGGCCTGGGTTGGGCGCTGGAGCGACCGTCGGGGCTCTACGTCGGGATAAAGGCACACGCGGGCTGGGCCGGCTGGTTCGCCAGCACCGTCCATGCCGCAGGGCCCGCCGTGGCCTGGCACACGGTGATGACGCCAGGCGTGCCACCTAGAGGCTCCAAGGCGCGGGTCCTTGGCGTCTTCGCCGTGCAAACAGCCAGTACGCAGACCAGCGGCGCTATCAACTACGTATTGGTCGCCGCGGTTGCCAAAGGCGAGGCCTACCACTGGGTCGTCGGCTATGCCCACGGAGTCGTCGCCGGGGCCAGCACCAGCATCCTGTGGTCTTCGCCGGTCGAGCGGATCCAACCAGGCTGGCATTGGCTACCCAGCCGGTCCCTTACCGTAGTGACCGACGGGCGCCGCAAGCTTGCAGTGTGGTTTGGCGCCCGACTGGCCTTTTCCAGCGACACGTTGCGCTTGCACATCCCCGCACCTTTCCAGGCGTACCTGGAAGTCCAGAGCCATGGGCCGGCCTTCCAGGCCCGCTTCAGGGACTTTTGGGTGGCACGGACGTCTCCACTGGTTGTCGACGGGGTGCCCGCCGGGTCCACGGTGACTTTACAAAGCGCATCCGCGCGCTGGCGGGCCAACGCCGGTCGGCAAGGGACTGCTTCTTTCGCTTTGCCCGCGTACGCCCTCAACGGGACCGGGCGGCTGAGCGTGGAAAGCAGGCGTCATGGCCGCGTGAACTATGGCCCGGTCAGCTATGGCCCGCTGAGCTACGCAGGCGGGGACGTGCTGCGGGTGGCAAGCTAAAAACTAAAAAGCGGTACCCGCTCGGCCTGCCCTCGCTCAGCTCTGGTTCTCGCCCCCGAAGAGCTCCGATACCGAGCCCTCCTCGAAGACGGCCCTGATGGCGTCGGCGAATGTCTCGGCCACCGAAACGCTCTCGATCTTCGGGATTTGCTTCTCGGATGGCAACGGGACCGTGTCGGTGACGATCACCCGCGATATGGCGGAGTTTTTGAGCCGGTCAATGGCAGGGTCAGAAAACACACCATGGGTGGCCGTGGCCCAAACCTCCGTGGCACCCTTTTGGTACAGGATCTTCGCCGCCTCGCAGAGCGTGCCCGCAGTGTCGATCTCGTCGTCGATGAGCACGCACATGCGCCCCTTCACGTCCCCCATGACGTCGAGGGCCTCGACGTGGCCCACCCGGTCCACGCTCCGGCGCTTGTACACCGAAGCCATATCGACATCTCCAGCATTTCGAGCCGCTTTTTCTGCCACCTTGGTGCGCCCCGTGTCCGGCGAGACCATCACAAAGTCGCCCTGGAGGTTGGCCCTCAGGTAATCGGTGAGCAAGTTGACCGCCGTCAGGTGGTCGACCGGCCCATCAAAGAAGCCCTGCACCTGGCCCGAGTGCAGATCCACCGACATGATGCGCTCGGCTCCCGCCGAGTGGAAGAAGTCGGCGACCATGCGGGCCGTTATTGGCTCACGGGAGCGCGACTTGCGGTCCTGGCGCCCGTAGCCGTAGCGAGGGCACACGGCCGTAATGCGCTTGGCCGATCCTCGCTTTGCCGCATCGATCATGACCCACTGCTCCATAAGCAGGTCGTTGACCGACATGCCGTCAACCTGGCAGTGGGTCTGGAGGATGAACACGTCGGCTCCGCGCACGGACTCGGCGTACCGGGCACGGATCTCGCCGTTGGGGAAATCCACGATCTCGCACTGGCCGACGGCGACGCCGAGGTGGGACGCTATCTTCTCCACGAGCTCGGGATGGGACCGGCCGGCGTAGAGCTGGAGCCTATGTGTCGATAGCAGTTCCACCAGGTACATCCCCTTCCAGGCTGTTGGCACCCATCGCCGGTCTTATGACCGCGCCGGGCGCCACTACGGTACCTGGTGCGAGCCAAGCCCACGGACCGACGCGGGCGTCGTCACCGATACTCACTTGTTCGGCCGAGGTGGAGCGAACCTGGGCACGGGCTCCCACCGTGCAATCGACCAAGTGGGTGGCCGGGCCGATCTCGGCTCCGGTGGCCACCTTGGTGGTGCCCTGCAGGATGCTCCCCGGATAGAGGGTCACGTCCTCCGCCAGCTCCACGGTCGAGTCGAGGTACGTGTGGTGGGGGTCGAGCATTGTCACACCGCGGCGCATCCAATGGTGGTTGATCCGTTGCCGCAGCACCGCCTCTGCGCCAGCAAGCTGGGCCCGGTCGTTGACACCTTTGGCTTCGTCCGCATCTGCGACGACGTTGGAGATCACCGGGTAGCCGGCGTCGTGCAGGACGGCGATGACATCGGTCAGGTAGTACTCGCCCTGGGCATTGTCAGGGTTGACCCGCCGCAGGGCGGGGGCCAGGACCGAGCGGCGGAAGGCGTAGATCGAGGTACCCACCTCGTTGATCGCCCGGTCCGCTTCAGAGGCGTCCGCCTCCTCGACGATGCTCGCCACCCGGCCATCGCGCGAGCGCAGCACCCTGCCGTAGCCGGTCGGGTCGTCCAGCTTGGCCGTGAGCAGCGTCGCGGCAGCCGAGGCTTCCCTGTGCGCTTCGACGAGCTCTCTAAGCGTCTCTTGGCGCAGCAAGGGCGTGTCCCCAGGGAGCACCACCAGGTCGTCCAGGTCGCCATCGTCGTCTGTAAAAGCTGTCAGCGCCACAGAAAGGGCGTCGCCTGTCCCCCGCTGCACCGGTTGCTCCACCACCTCTATGGGCACACCGGGAGAGCGGGCCTCGGCCAGCGCCTTGGTCATCCTCGTGGAGCCATGGCCAACCACGACCACGACCCTCGACAGATCGAGCCCCGAGAGGGCATCGAGCACCCACATGACCATGGGCCGCCCGCACAGGCGGTGCAGCGGTTTGGGGCGGGAGCTGCGCATACGAGTGCCCTCGCCGGCAGCGAGCACGACCGCTGCCAACCTGGGTTGGTCAGCGCCCGCCAAGGACGTCTCGTGCCGGTCCTGCCACATTTGTCGGCTGAAGTACGTCACGTTGTTCTTTCTAGTCGCCGGCCGGGCCTAGGCCGGCCCGGGCCGCTCACCGGTCCCCCCCCGCACGTCGTTGGTAGAGTTGAGGCGAGCGGGCCCGATGGCTTTCCCTGAACGGCTCGCGGCCAGGCTGGCCGGTATTGGTCCGGGTGCCCGGTCCGGGGTAGTTCAATTGGAAGAACGCCGGACTTTGGATCCGGATGCTTGGAGGTTCGAGCCCTCCCCCCGGAGCGTTACTGAGCAGGCTCTTCACCCTCCGGCTCCGAACGGGGGGCGGCGGCGCTCCCCGCCTCAGCAATCGGGTAGCACCCGCACCCCGATACGACGAGGCCGTCGCGGAGCTTGAGCACCTCGGCGACGCGTGGGCCGCCTGGCTCGGTCACGTAGTCCAGGACGATGGTCCCCACGGCAACCCTGACCTCGACCACCGAAAACTGCAGCCCGGGGCGTCGTGCCAACCCCGCGGACCAGTACTCACGAAGCGCCTGCTTGCCGCGGACTTCCCCTGTCGGATCTCCGAACCACTGTGCGATGTTCGGGGACTCGAAAACTACGTCGTCCGCATAGAGCGCCAGGATGCGATCAAGATCACCTGAGTTCCAGTCCGCTTCCCAGCGGCTGGCGAACCGGCGCGCCTCGTCGTTGTCCATCCCCGGAGCGTAGCCCTGACCGTGTCGTGGCGACGGTGCCGAGCACTTAGTACCGGCTGAGGTACAGCCGGACGGCGTCTTCCAGGGTGCCTTCGACGAGCTCGAGCTGAAAGCCTGCGCACACGACCTCGAGCGTGTTCTCCTTGCAAACGAGCATGAAATGTCGTAACCCAGGATCTCCTGGCGTGTCGGGGAAATTGTGCATGTTAAAGGCCACGATCTCACCGGGCCATGGGCTGTTCATCATTTCGTAAAGGCCGATCCCGGCGAACCCGGCCGCCAAAGGGGGGTTCTTCTTGAAGGCTTCTTCGTTCGGGTAGCCAAATTTTGCCTGCGTCACACCCCAGCGCGCCATCGGGCTAGCGACAGTGAAGGTCATAAGGACCCACCCGATGGCCGCCCGGTGCCCGTCGTCGTCTCCCCACCGGGCGCCGGCCAAGAAGACAACGGCCGGTGGCCCGAGCTCGGACTGAACGAACAGTTCGCCCGATCCCGAGAGCTCGGGCCGTATCTCGATACGTTCCTGCGCACTTAGCCCAACGATTGTCCCATCGACTTCGACTGGGACGAGATAGGGCTCAGTGCGTCTCTTGGCCAGCTCCATCTCCGCTTTGCGCAATTCGTACTCAATCTGACGCGCACCTTCCCCGAGGGAGCGCAGCACCCATGGGAGCGCTACCCGGTTGCGCTGGTTGAGCGCATGCCGGAACTGCTCATAAAGCGCTTGCTCCGCAGGAGTGCCCTGCGCAGCCCGGTAGGCGGCCTGGGCAACACGCCAGTCTTGGTCCTTGGCGACCATCTCGGGGGGCGGCGCCAGCTGGGAGCGCAATACTCTGATGCGCTCCTCTAGCTCGTCGTCGGTCGCCATGGGCCAAACGTAGCGGTCGGCAGGTGGCTGCCGCCTGACCTCCACGGTGCACGGGGCAAGCAAGCGTAGGATCGAGGCCCAATGGTGAGGCGCCCTACTTCCACTTCAACCTTCGGCGTGTCCAAGCGGGAGAACCACGACTCCACCGACTTTTACCGGCGCTTCACCTCCCCGGACCTCTCCCCGGACGCTGAAGTCGCGCCCCATCGCAGCCTCGACAAGCTGATCGTGGGCGACGCCAGACGTATGGTCGAGGTGCCGGACTCGTCCGTGGCACTCGTCGTAACGTCCCCGCCGTACTTCGCGGGCAAGGAGTACGAGCAAGCGTTGGGACAGGGCGGGGTCCCAGCTACCTACCTCGAGTACCTGGACCTCTTGCGGTCGGTTTTCCGCCAATGCGCGCAAAAACTCGAACCTGGCGGCCGTATCGCCGTAAATGTGGCCAACCTGGGCCGGCGGCCCTACCGCTCCCTTTCGGCAGACGTAATAGGGATACTTCAAGACGATCTGCGGCTATTGCTTCGGGGCGAGATCATCTGGGTGAAGCAGCGGGGTTCTTCTGGGTCGTGTGCGTGGGGCAGCTTCCAGCGCCCCGGGAACCCGGTCCTGCGAGACCTGACAGAGCGAGTTATCGTCGCCAGCAAAGGGCGCTTTGACAGGGCGATATCCGCCAAGGACAGGGCACGCCGGCAGCTACCCTCCGAAGCCTCCATGACTCGCGATGATTTCATGGAGAACACATTGGACTTGTGGGAGATCCCTGCCGAGAGCGCTACACGGGTAGGCCATCCCGCTCCCTTCCCCGTCGAGCTTCCTTCCCGTCTCATCCAGCTGTACACGTACCGGTCAGACCTGGTGCTGGACCCATTTGCCGGCTCGGGCACCACCGCGGTGGCGGCTGTGCGGACCGGCCGGCACTACGTCGGCTACGACCTTGACGAGTCCTATATCAAGCTGGCCGAGGCCAGAGTCGACCAAGAACGGGAGCGCTTGGCGCTGGCGGCAAAATCGGCCGGGGCTACAGTCAGCCTGCCCGCGGTCCCTCAACCCCATGGGCTGGGCGAAGACGTCCAGGTCCGCGCCCTGCGCGAAGGACAGGCCGCCAAAGAAGTAGCACGGGCTCTATTGGGAACGGCCGGGTTTGCTGATATTCGTGACGACCAGCGCCAGCCGGGGGGCTTATTGGTCAGCTACACCGCTCGTGACAGCCGGGGACGCCTTTGGCTTTTTGACGTTGCCGGGGGGTTCACCACCCACCGAGGAGGCTTGAGGCGCGCCGACGTCCTGTGGCGAGCGCTCGGGAAGGCGGCCGTTCTCCGCGAGGTGGGCAGTTCACCTCTCGTGCTCCTCACGGCTGATGCGCCCGAGCGTGGCCCTAGCGCCGGCACCCTCAAACAAGTCGTGGGCGCCAACAAGCCGATCTACGACGTGATCGACTTGGTGAGATCCGATGCGCTCGCTCGCCTGCGCGCGCTCTGCTCGGCTGAGTAGCGTTCCCCAAGATCTTCCCCAACAAATATATGGGTTTTGGTTCCACTACATACCAGAACATATGTACGATGGATAGGTGATCGAGCAACTGTCGGCGTTTTTGGAGGCACAGGTGCCTTGCGACGGCGAGTCGATGGCACAGGTGCTCGAGCTTTTTGACCGTGCCGAGGCCAAGCTGCACGCAGCTGTGCTCGAGCTCGACGCCTCAGGGGCATGGGCGGCCGAGGGGTGCCTGGACGTGACGGGCTTCGTGTCGGTGCACGGTCGCTGTAGCCGGGGCTATGCCCGCCGGCTCACCGGGCGCGCCGCCAAGCTCGCCGCCCTGCCGGTGCTCTTTGGCGCCTGGCGGGACGGGGAGCTCTCCAAGTTCCAGGTCGAGGTGGTGCTGGCCAACGTGGGGCGCCACTTGGGCGTGTTCGCCTCCCAAGAGGCCGAGGTGGTCCCCACCTTGGTGCCTTTGGGCCCGGCCGAGACCGTAGCGGTGATGGTGAGCTGGCGCCGCCATGCCGACGCCTTGGACGAGCCTTCTGACAAGTCTGAGGAGCCTTCTGAGCTTTACCTGGCCAGGACCATGCACGGCCGGCGCGAGCTGGCCGGGCACCTCTCCGCAGAGGACGGCGACGTGGTAAGCGCCGCCATAGACGCCGCTCGTAGCGGAGGGGGCGAGGGCACCGAACTGGTGGGCGCCCCCGCACAGCGTGCCGACGCCCTGGTGGGCATCTGCCGCTCCTACCTGGCAGCCCATGAGCCGGAGCTACCTGGGCGCGTTTGTAGCCGTGTCGGCGTACTGGTGCGCTACGAGGACCTGGAGGGCTTCGGGCCAGGACGTACCAGCGATGGCACGGTGATGACCCCAGACGAGGTGCAGGCGGCCAGTTGCGACTCGGTGCTGCACCGACTGGTGTACTCGGGGCGCTCAGCCGTGCTCGACTTCGGGGTGGGCACGCGCACCATCTCCAACAACCTCTGGGCCGCCTTGGTGGCGCGCGACGGGCACTGCCGCCACCCCGGCTGTGACCGCCCCGCCAACTGGTGCGAGGGCCACCACGTGGTCCATTTCAGCCAGGGAGG
>DASSZK010000078.1:0-3487 GCA_035702845.1 Acidimicrobiales bacterium | reverse complement strand
TGGAGCCCAGCCGGGGCGCGCCCAGTCCCGGGCAGCCGTTGACGGGGTAGTCGTTGACCGGGTAGTCGCGTCGCCAGACGCTCAGCCACAGGGCTCGGCCTTCGGGGCTGCGGCGTCGGAGGACAGTGACGAGGTCGCCGGCACGCCTCGAGCCCGCCGTCGCCGGCGGGGCTCGCGGGGCGGTCGGGGCCGGCGTACCCCGGGCGGTGCGCTGGGCGCGGTTCCCGCGGACGAGGACACGGACGACCTGTTGGACGAAGGCGACGACGATGATGCCACCGCTGAGGGCGCGGTCCCCGCTGCTCAGACCATCGCCGGGGTCGGCGGCACCGGTGTGGCCGGTTTGGCCGGTCCTCGTGCCCCGGGCAGGGCTGATGGCGCGGCTCGCTCGCGCGGAGGGGACTCGCGCGGGGGGGAGAGGCCGGCGAAGGCTGCCGGCGTTGCGCCGGGTGCCGGCGTTGTGCCGGGTTCCGGCGTACCGGGCCAACCGGACCAGGTTGGCGAAGAGGCTCAGGCGGACGACGAAGCCGGCTCGGCAAATGGCCCGCTGGCGGGTAGGCCCAAGATCGGCGACACCAGGCCCGGCTCCCCTCCCGCCCCCCGGCGTCGAGGTGGCAGGGGGGCCGGTGCGTCAGCGGCCGGCGCTCCGGCGACCGGCGGCCTCGAGGTCACCGACGGCCCCGGCTCAGCGGGCGAAGCCCCCGGCTTCGAGGACGCGAACGCCGACAGTTCGGCTCGCTCGCGCCGCAACCGCAGACGCCGTAGTGGCGGTCCCTCGGGTGGTCCGGCCCACGGCACGTTGATGCCGGTCCAGGGTGGGCTACCGCTGCCCCCGTTAGAGGGCGCGGGCGCCGCTGGTAAGGCTGGTGGTACCGGCAGGGCAGGCAATTCCGAGCGCGTGGGGCCCGTCACCCGGTCCGCGCTGGACGACCTCGACACCCGCGGCAGCGGCCGGCGGGGCGATAAGAAGGCGAAGCCGGTCGGGCGCTACCTGATGGTGGTGCACGTCGGGCCGACAGCGACCCAGATAGCGGTGCTCGAAGGCCGGACACTGATCGAGCACTACGTGTCCCGCCCGGCCGACGACACGACTCAGATAGACGGCAACATTTACCTGGGCCGCGTCCAGAACGTCCTGCCAGGCATGGAAGCGGCGTTCGTGGACATCGGCACCCCCAAGAACGCGGTGCTGTACCGGGGCGACCTGCGCTACGACGACGACGAGGTGGGCCCCGCGGCAGACGACGCCAGCAAGCCCACGCGGGGCAAGCTGGGCGGGGCGGCTCGCGATGCCCGCATCGAGCAGTTGCTGCGCACCGGCCAAAACATCATCTGCCAGGTAACCAAGAACCCGATCGGGACCAAGGGCGCCCGGCTGACCCAGGAAGTCTCCCTGCCCGGCCGCTTCGTCGTGCTCATCCCCGACAGCGACACCTACGGCATCTCCAAGCGCCTCTCCGACGAGGAGCGCAAGCGCCTGCGCAAGATCCTGGACGACGTGCGCCCTGCGGGGCACGGGCTTATTGTCCGAACGGCTGCTGAAGGGGCCAGCGCCGACGAGCTCACCCGGGACGTGAACCGTCTCCTGCGCCAGTGGGAGCAAGTCCAGCAGCTCGCTCGCAGCTCTCGTGCGCCCCAACTGCTCTACCGGGAGCCGGACCTGGCGGTGCGGGTGATCCGGGAAGAATTCAACCGGGACTACCGGGGCGTTGTCATCGACGACCCGCGTCTTTACGAGCAGGTGCGCGAGTACGTAGAGAGCATCACGCCGGAACTTGCCGACCGGGTCGAGCTGGTGGACCCGAGCACCGAGGCCCTCCCGCTGTTCGAGCGCTTCCGAGTCCATGAGCAGGTGCACAAGGCTCTGGACCGCAAGGTCTGGTTGCCCTCGGGAGGGTCCCTCATCATCGAGCGGACCGAGGCCCTCACCGTTATCGACGTCAACACGGGTAAAAACGTGGGGACCTCCAACCTGGAGGAAACCGTCTACCGCAACAACCTCGAAGCGGCCGAAGAGATCGCCCGCCAGCTGCGCTTGCGCGATATCGGCGGCATCATCGTCATCGACTTCATCGACATGGAGGTGGCGGCGAACCGCCAGGAGGTCATAAAGACCTTCCGCGAGGCGCTGGCACGGGACAAAACCCGCTCCCAGGTCTTCGACATATCCGAGCTGGGCTTGGTGGAAATGACCCGCAAGCGCATTTCCGAAGGCTTGGTCGAGTCCTACTCCGAGACCTGCCCGACATGTGCGGGGCGCGGCATCGTTTTCGACGAGTCGTTGCTGTAATGGCGCCTCGCACATAGCGGAGCAACCCGGTCGCAGCACTGAGCGCGCTGTGTGGGCGACGCGCGAGGATTGCCTCATGCCTACGTCCTTTGTGGAGCGGTTCCGAGCTCTTCAGGGCAAGCACGGTCCGCTCGTCTGGGGCCTCGACCCGTCCGCGGCTGTGCTTGAGCACTGGGGCCTCGGAGACGACGCCGAGGGGCTCGACCGCGCTCCGAGGCGCGCACTGCGGGTCTACTGGTCATCCTCGATGCCAAGCGAGGCGACGTGGGCTCCACCAACGACGCCTATGCGCAGGCTTACTTTGGTGAGGACGCGCCGCTCCAGGCGGACGCCCTCACCGTGCACCCGTACCTCGGGTTGGCGGCGATGGGAGCCTTCATAGATAGGGCACACCAGGCTGGTAGTTGCCTGCTCGTGGTAACGCGGTCTTCCAACCCTGAAGGCCGTGCGCTGCAAACGGCGCTCACTCAGGCTGGTGCCCCCGTCGAAGTGGACATCCTCAACCACATAGCAGAGTTGAACGCACAGCGGGAGGGCGCGGTGGTCCCCTCGCGCTCGAGGCCGCGGACGTCCGACATGTGCTATTGGCGCCTGTCGAGCGTGCGGTTGTCTTGCGTGGGCCGGCGCTCAGGCTCCTTCGTTTTGGCGGGTTCGCAGGGGTGACTACCGGCGCCATCCTCGGCATCGTCGCCTCGCACCGCCTGGGAGGGAACTGGCTGGCATGGGCCGGTTGTGGTGGTTTGGCAGGAGGTGCGACCGTCGTCGCTGCTCTTGGCGCCGCCTTAATGGTTTCGGGCCTGCGCCTAAGCCGGCGGGTGGTGAACGCGCTCAGTGCAGCTGCGGTGCTCTGGTCATTTGCGGACGTGTGGACAGCCAAGCTGACGTCACCGTTCAGTGTCCTTGGGCAATTGGCCTTGTGGCCCTTGCGTTGGCGGCCGCTGGGGCTCGTGGGCGTAGTTTTCGCCGGAGTGGTGGCGGCTTTGGGCGTGGCACTGGTCGGTGGGACTTCGCTCGAAGCGTCGGAGCGCCGGGCAAAATTGGCCGGACAGCTTCGCTTTGCCGTCACAACACGCGACCTGCGTACGGTCGTCTTGCTGCGCCGTCAACTTGCCCAGGAAAGCGCGCGCGGGCGTCCGTGGATGGGGATCGGTCACGCCCGAGCCATGGCGGGCGGCGGGGCCCTGGAGGAGCCGAACC
>DASSZK010000353.1:0-18903 GCA_035702845.1 Acidimicrobiales bacterium | reverse complement strand
GCGCAGCACGCCGCCCTGCTCAGAGCGCAGTTCCCGAACGGTCGACTCCTGGCGCGAGAGCATTTCCTGGGCGCCTTCAGAAGTTTTGTTCTTGAGCAGACCGGCGAGGTCGACGTCGGCGTTCACTTGGGCACCTCCTTGAACTGCACTGGCACGTGGCCTGTGGCGTAGTCCTTGCGCAGCGGGTGGCCCTCCCAGTCCTCGGGCATGAGGATGCGGGTGAGGTCGGGGTGGTCGCTGAAGATGATGCCGAACATGTCGAAGGTTTCCCGCTCGTGCGCCTCGGTACCGGGCCACAAGTCGAAAAGGCTGGGGAGTACCGGGTTTTCACCGGGCACCTGGCAGCGGACCCGCAGGCGCTCCTTGCGGGAATAGGACATGAGCTCGCAGACGACTTCGAAGCGTTGCGGCACCACACCGTCAGGGAGCTGGCGGCCGGGGTGCGTGAGGTAGTCAACCCCGGTTACACCCATGCACGCCTCGAAACCGTCGCGGTACAGGGCCTCCATGAGGGCGAGGTACCGGGCCTGGTCGGTATGCACCGTGCGTTGCCCGAACGGCGCCGTGACCGGACAGCCGTAGAGCGTTTCGGGGACAGCGGTCTCGCTGTCGCCCAGCGGCCGGCCCTCCTCATCGAGCTGCTCGGGAGCGGGATGGTGGCCCGCCGATGGTGCCCCCCCGGTGGCCCCGGCTCCAGTCCCCGTGCCACCCGTAGGCTGGGTGCCGGCCCCCACCTGCGCCCCTTCGACGTGACTGGCCTGGGGTTTGTCTGCGCCCTGCTGGGATGCCAGCGGCTCGCTCAACTGCTCCCCCGGATGGCCGCCTTCACCGGGAGTGACACCTGCGGGCGGGTTGGCCTCGCTCATCCGGCAACCGTCCCGGCGTGCTCGCCATGGCCCCCGCGCAGCTCAGCACTCTCAGCTGCGGGGCTGCCCGCATCGATCTCGCCCGTCGTCTCTTCCGGCTCGGCCGCCAGAGCCAGGCGAGGCAGGTCGCGCACGTAGATCTGCGCCCCGGCGCCCGTCGCGGCCCGCCGGCGGGTGATCTCGCCGGTGCGGATCCGCTCGTGCAGCGTCAGGATCGAGTGGATGAGCGTTTCGGGGCTCGGGGGGCAACCGGGCGTGTACACGTCCACCGGCACCACCTGGTCGACTCCCTGGACAATTGCGTAGTTGTTGAACATCCCGCCGCTCGAAGCGCACACGCCCATGGAGATGACCCACTTGGGCTCCATCATCTGGTCGTACACCTGGCGCAGCACCGGGGCCATCTTCTGGCTGACCCGGCCGGCCACGATCATGACGTCCGCCTGGCGCGGCGAGGCGCGAAAGACCTCCATGCCGAAGCGGGCCAGGTCAAAGCTGGCAGAGCCGGCAGCCATCATCTCGATGGCGCAGCAGGCAAGCCCGAAGTTGGCGCCCCAGGAGCTGGCGGCACGCGCCCACTTGAAGACCTCTTCCAGGCTGCCGGTAAAAAAGTTGTGGTGCAGATCCTCAAGGCCCATCAGTCGCTCCCTGTAGAGGTCGGTCCCGGCCGGGCGCTGCTAGGAGCAGGCACCCAGCTGGCGGCGGCGGCACCTTCGGGTTCCCGGCTCTGCGGGAACGGGCCCTGGCTGCTGGTCAGGCGGGAGTCGGGTTGCACTCCGGGACGGCCGACCCGGCGGATGGTCGAGTAGGTGGTGCGCACGTTGGGCGACCCGGTCCTGGTACCGACCCGCTTGCCCGGGCCCCAGTCGAGCGCGCCCTCGGAGACGAGGTAGGCGAAGGCGATGAACACGACCAGAGCGAACGACCCCATTTCCACCCAGCCGAACAGGGACAGCTGCTTGAACATGACAGCGAAGGGATAGAGGAACACCACCTCTATGTCGAAGATGATGAAGATCATCGCCACCAGGTAGAAGCGGACAGGGAAGCGGTGCGCCGGCTCACGCCGGGGGGCGATACCGCTCTCGTAAGGGCCGAGCTTCGCCGGGTTGAGGCGTCCACCGGGTGCCAAGGCACGGTTGAGGGCGAAACCGCCCACGGCAAAACCCGCGGCGAACAGCACGAGCAGCAAGACGGGCAGGTACTGGTCCATCGGCAGGCCAGGCTAGCGCCCCACCTCGGAGGATCTCATCTTGGGCGGTCGGGGGACCTGTGGGGCTGTCACCTTCGCGCCCGATGCCACCATCGGAGCTAGACGGACCGCGCCGCGGCCTCGGGGCGGCAAGGTCCTATGCGGCTACTAGCATCGCGGCAGATGAACTCGCCGGATCCCGCCGACCAGCTTCCCGCCGACCAGCTTCCTGCCGACCAGCGCTCTGCTGGCTCGGGGGCCGAGACCACGCACTGCGACGTCCTGGTCATCGGCTCGGGCCCTTCGGGCTCTTCCTGCGCCTACTGGCTTGCAAAGGCAGGCCACGACGTTGTGCTCGTGGAGCGCAAGGCGTTCCCCCGCGAAAAGACATGCGGCGACGGCTTGACGCCACGTTCGGTCCGCCAACTCGAGGACATGGGCCTCGGCCCCGAACTTTCCTCCGCCCACCGCTGGCACGGTCTTCGCTCCCACGGCTTCGGCCGCACGCTGGAGATGGCGTGGCCGGACGTAAAGGGCATGCCCACCTACGGTTACGTAGTCACACGCAAGGACCTCGACGGGATGGTCGCCGGCCAGGCCGCCAAGGCCGGAGCCCAGCTCTGGGAGCACACCGAGGCCGTGGAGCTCGTGGTCCAGGGCAGCGAGGTGCGAGGCGCCCGAGTTGTCGCCAAGGGGGACGACGGCCATACGGGGACCGTGATGGCCCGCTACGTCGTGCTTGCCGAGGGTGCCAACTCTCGCCTCGGCTGGGCGCTGGGGAACAAACGTGACCGCAACTTCCCCCAGGGGATGGCCCTTCGCGGCTACTGGACCTCGCCCCGCCACGACGAGCCGTGGATCGATTCCTGGCTTGACCTGCGCGACGAAAAGGGCAGTTACATGCCCGGCTACGGCTGGATCTTCCCGATGGGCGACGGGCGCGTCAACGTAGGGGTCGGACTGCTCACCACCTCGGACCGCTGGAAGGGGGCCAACACCACCCAGATGCTGGACGCATTCGTAAAGTTCGCGCCTGCGTCATGGGACCTGCGACCCGAGACATGCCTCGGCCCCGCAACCGGCGGCCGCCTACCCATGGGGCTCTCGGTCAACCCGCGCTCTGGTCCTTCGCACCTGGTGGTCGGCGACTCCGCCGGCATGATCAGCCCGTTCAACGGCGAGGGGATCGCGTACGGCTACGAGACCGGCCGGATGGCGGCAGGGGTACTCGATGAGGCTCTGACCCGTGGGGACGCCCGGCTGCTCGGCGAATACGAGAAGCGCCTGGATGCCGAGTACGGCATGTACTACCGCCTGGCAAGGGCCTTTGTCCGGGCGATCAGCCAGCCTCAGGTGATGAGGGCTTGCGTCATGACGGGCATGTACAGCCGGCCCTTGATGGAATGGCTGCTGCGGATCATGTCCAACATGCTGCGCCCAGAAGAGACGGGCATCCCTGAACTGGCCTACAAGGCATTGGTAGGCATAGCCCGCTTCAAAGACTGAGGCCGCGGCGCCCCTGGCGCGAGGTACCCGCCAGTCAACCGTTTCCTGGCCATAGCCCACGGGTATTGGCGCGGCATGGGAGTTATCGAGGCAGCCCGCGGGCTGTTATGGGCGAGGAAGCGGCAACCCGAGCAGGTTGCCTACATGGTGGAGCTCTCACACGAGCGCTTCACGCCGAGCGACCTGCTGCGCCAGGCCATCGAGGCGGAGCAGGCAGGCTTCGACGGTGTCTGCTGCAGCGACCACCTGGCGCCGTGGTGGGTGCCGAGCGACGAGACGCCGGCCGCCTGTGGCAACGCCTGGGTATGGCTGGGCGCCCTCGGCCAGGCAACCAAGTCGGTGCCCATCGGCACCGGGGTGTCCGCATTGGTCCATCGCTACAACCTCGTCGTCATGGCCCAGCAACTGGCCACGCTTGAAGAGCTGTTCCCCGGCCGGGCTTTCCTCGGTGTGGGCTCGGGGGAGGCCATGAACGAGGTCGTCGCCGGCCTGCAGTGGCCGTCCCCTGCCGAGCAACTGGCCCGCACCGAAGAGGCGCTGCACATAATCACCCGCTTGCTCGACGGCCAGACCGTCACCTTCGACGGCCAGTACTTCCGCACCAAAGACGCCCGCCTTTACCTGAGAACACAGCGCCGACCACCCATTTACATGTCTGCGTTCGGGCCCCAGGCGGCAGAGATCGCCGGCCGGTACGCCCATGGAGTGTGGACGCTGGCAGACCCCACCACCGCCCCGACGGTCATCGCCGCCTACCGCCGCTCAGCCGAAAAAGCGGGCCGCGAAGCCGGCGAGATCATCCTGCAGGCAATGATGTCGTGGGCGCCGACTGATGAGGCTGCGCTCGAGGGGGCCAAGGAGTTCGAACCGACCCTGGTGGACGACAATTACATCATCGACCTCCACACTCCCGAGCAGGTTGGGGCGACTCAGAGCAAGGTCAGTGACGCCAAGTTCAAGATGGCCGGCATCCTTTCGGCAGACCCCAATACCCACGTAAAGAAGATCAAGGCGCTAGAGAAAATGGGGGCGACAACGATCGTCCTCATGAACATGTCGGGAGCCGACCCGCACGGCACCATCAAGGTGTACGGCCAGCAGGTACTCCCCAGGCTGCGTAATGAAGCTTAACCGGCGAGTTCCCGGCAAAAAGTAACCAGGGCGTCCGGCGCCACCGTCACTACGACGGCTACGCCGCTATCCGTTGAGGCTCCTCCGTCCGCGAGGCCGGAGTCGACCATAAAAATAACCTCGATTGCGCCACTGTTGAAGGCCTCCGCCCATGCGAGGAACGAAGGCTCCGCCGGCGCCCACCGCAAGCGCCGGCGCTGCGCCTCGTCCATTGTGGAGCGCAGCCCATCGACGAGGTTGGCGAGGTCGACTTGACGCAGATCCGACTTGCACGCGGCCACGTCGACGCCGTCTTTGACCAGGTGCACCTCGCACCCCATCCAGCCCTCGCTGTCGGCGTCGCCCAGTACGATCTCGACCGCGATCCCGGCCCCGCCCTCGTCCTCCAACCTGCACGTGCGCTGGCTCACAGCTTGGTCCAGCGCGCTTTAGGCTTGTCGGCCTGGGGTGTCCGGTAGACGGTGACGATGTTTTTGCCAGCTGTTACCACGGCCACATCACCCAAGTAGTAGACGACCCCGTGAGTACCGGTGCCGTCGTCGTAGGCAGTACCCCCGTTAATGGCTCCCTCGATCTCCTTGTTGGTGATGGGAGAAGAGATATCCGTACGGGTGCGCCTCTCGGCCGCGTGCCCGGACAGGTTGAAACCGGCAATCTTGACCCGCTGGACAACACCCTCGGTTGCCTCGTTGTCATGTTGGCGTGGCACCCACTCCCGGGATATAGCTCCTGGCAGGAGCGAGAAGCCGGCGATAGTGACCGGCTCGGCCGCCGTTGGGGCATGGCCGGCGGGCCCGGTGCGCCCGGCGAGCATCCCGACGACGGCCGCATTGCCTGCCTTTCGCTGCAGTTCGGCCAATGGCCCTACGGCAGTGGCGGCCCCACGCTCCGGCACCCCCTTTTGTTGCTCAGCCGGAGCATGCTTGGGGCTCTGACGGAGCTCCTCGTGTAGTCGCCTACCGCCCATGGGCCGATGGTAGCCGCCGCGAGCCTGGACCGCTCTTGCTAGGCGCCTGCCCCGACAAGATCGGGAACGATGCCCGCGAAGGCATCCAATGTCGATGCCATCTCTTTGTCGCCGTGAGCCAGGCTCGGGAAAAGAATCTCGTAGGCGCCTGGTGCTATGGCCACACCTCTGCCGAGCAGGCCGTGCATAAGTTTGGGGAACAGACCCGTTGCCGCCGAAGCCCGAGCACCGTCGTAGCCGGTCACGGGCGCCCCCCCGAAGAACAGCCCGAGCAGTGGCCCCGCCACAGGTACCTGGAGGTCCAGGCCCTTTTCGCGGGCGATCCCCGCCAGGCCCGCAGCCAGGCGACCGGAATAGGCGGAAAGCGATGAATATGCCTCATCGTCCAAAAGGTCCAGGACCGCAAGGCCTGCCGCCGTGGCGATGGGGTTACCCGACAACGTGCCTGCCTGGTACACGGGCCCTGAGGGAGCCAGCTGCTCCATCAAGTCTCGCCGTCCACCGAAGGCAGCCAGAGGCAGGCCACCGCCGACCACCTTGCCAAAACACCACAGGTCGGGCGTTATGCCGAACAATTTCGATGCCCCGCCGGCACCAACCCGGAAACCCGTTATTACCTCGTCAAATATGAGGACTGCACCGGCCCGGGTGCACGCGTCGCGCAAGCCCTCCAGGAACCCGGGGGCGGGCGGCACGAGCCCCATGTTGGCGGCAACGGGCTCGACGATGACTGCCGCGACATCGTCGCCGATCTCGGGCACCACGTTGTAGGGCGCCACCAGCGTGTCGCTGACAGCTGCCTTCGTAACGCCGGCTGAGGCGGGGAGGCCGAGCGTGGCCACCCCACTCCCCCCGCCGGCGAGCAGGCCGTCGCTGTGCCCGTGGTAGCAACCAGCGAACACCACGACCCGGTCCCTACCGGTGGCGCCCCTGGAGAGGCGCACAGCCGACATGGCCGCCTCCGTGCCGCTCGAGACGAGGCGAACCTCGTCGCAGCCGGGTACCCGCTCGCATATTTTTTCCGCCAGGCGCACCTCGCCGGGAGTGGGCGCCCCGAAGGTCGAACCGCGCGTCGCCGCCTTTTGCACGGCCTCGACGACCACGCGATGGGCATGGCCCAGGATGGAAGCCCCGTAAGACTGGACATAATCGAGGTAGCGGTTGCCCTCCACGTCCCACACGTAGGCCCCCTCACCCCGCTCGACGAAATAGGGCGCCCCGCCGACGCTCCTGAAGGCGCGAACAGGGGAGTTGACCCCCCCGGGCGAAACGGCACAGGCCCGGGCAAAAAGTTCCTCGTTTGTCAGGGTTGTCACGTTGGACAAGCCGCGCGGGCCCGTCTGGTCATGCGGGCCCGTCTGGTCATGCAGGGCTGTCTGGTCATGCAGGGCTGTCTGGTCAGGCATTTAGCAGCTCCGCAGCCTCGCCGGCGAAATAAGTCAGGACCATGTCCGCTCCGGCCCTCTTTATGGCCAGCAACTGCTCCATGGCGACCGCCATGCCATCGATCCAGCCATTTGCCGCCGCCGCCTTTATCATCGAGTACTCGCCGCTCACGTGGTAGGCGGCCAGAGGCAAGTCGAAGCGCCGGCGCACGGCAGCGATGACGTCTAAGTAAGTGACGGCCGGCTTCACCATCACGATGTCTGCGCCTTCGGCCACGTCCAGCTCCACTTCGCGCAACGCCTGGCGCAAGCCGGAAGGGTCCTGCTGGTAACCCCGCCGGTCGCCACCGCCTGCGATGGTCACATCCACCGCCTCGCGGAACGGGCCGTAAAGGGCCGACGCGAACTTCGCCGCGTACGCGAGCACGCCGACATCCGTGCGGCCGGCGCCGTCCAGAGCGGCGCGTATGGCGCCCACCTGGCCGTCCATCATCCCCGAGGGCGCCACCACGTGGGCGCCGGCAGCCGCTTGAGCCAGGGCGACCCGGCCATACAGCTCCAACGTGGCGTCGTTGTCCACCCGCCCCGCACCGTCCAGGACGCCGCAATGCCCGTGGTCCGTGTACTCGTCCAGGCACAGGTCGGCCATGAGGACCATGGTGTCGCCAAGCTCATCACGCAAGGCCTGGAGTGCCACTTGCACCACTCCCTCGGGGGCCCACGCCTGGCTACCCGTAGGGTCCTTGGCTGCAGGGACGCCGAAGAGCACCAGGGCCGGCACACCGAGGCCGGCGAGCCGGCGTGCCTCTTTTACCAACGACTCCGTCGTGTGTTGCACGACGCCCGGGAGCGAGGCGATGGGGTGGGGAGCATCGATCCCCTCCCGGACAAACAGCGGCGCGACCAGGTCGCTCACGCCAAGGCGGGTCTCTGCCAACATCTCGCGCAGGGCCGGGCTCTGGCGCAACCGGCGCATGCGGACTCGGGGATAGCCCATGGCAACAGCGTAGGGGGCGCTGGGCCGAAGGCTCGGCCGACCGGGAGCTCGTGGACGGTGTGGTCGAGCGGTACGAAGGGAAGTTGGCATAGCCAGGGCGCCTCTCAGCGACACGTAGACGGTTTTCCCCTTGTGCCGGCCATGTGCATGGTCGAGGCTCAGGGCAGATGGCAGACGCGGCGCACAAACAGCCAGCACCACAGGACGACCCGGCTTTCGAGGACGTCTACCGGGCTCACCGAGCGTCGATCACGGCTTACATCCGCCGGCGCCTGGGAGGCGACGAAGCGGGCGATGTGGTGGCGCAGGTGTTTTGCGTCGCCTGGCGCCGGCGCGAGGACCTGCCGGCCCCACCCGAGGATCTCCTCTGGCTTTACGGTGTCGCTCGACGTGCCATCGCCGACCACCGCAGGGCGTCGCTGCGCCGGCGCCGCCTGGAGCAGCGGCTCCAGCAACAGCCCCAGGCGCCTTCGCTTGATGAGGGCTTTGGCTCGCTGACCTCACAAGTGGATACCGTCATGGGTCGGCTGAGCGCCGGCGAGCAGTCAGTGATCGAAGCCGTAATATGGGAGGGTGTAAGCCTTCGCGAGGTGGCCGAGCGCCTCGGCTGCACTCCTAACGCGGCCGAGATCCGCTACAGGCGCGCACGCAGCCGGTTCCGTGAAATCTTCCTTGCCCTGAACAGCGAGATGGCGCCACCAGGCCTCGTGCCACGCCAAACAGACGAGCAGCAGGCGGGCGAAAAACAGGCGGGCGAAAAGCAGGCAAAAGTGCCCGCGGTTGCCCGGGCGACAAAAACGAACGCTACACCTACAGGAGGACGCATGCCCCGTGCACTGATCACCGGGATCACCGGTCAGGACGGCCGCTATCTAGCGGAGCTTCTAATCGGCAAGGGTTACCAGGTATCTGGGATGGTCCGGGGACAGGACAACCCGAAGGCGCGGCTGGTCCAGGACGAGGTACCCGAGGTGGAACTTGTCAACGGGGATCTGACCGATCTGTCTTCATTGATCGCCGTCGTGGAGCAGGTGCAACCCGACGAGGTCTACAACCTCGGGGCTATCAGCTTCGTCAAGCTCTCCTTCACTCAGCCCGAGCTCACTGCCAATGTCAGCGGCTCAGGAGTCCTGCGCATACTGGAAGCGGTACGAATCGTCGGTGGCCGGGACAACAAGATCCGCTTTTACCAAGCGTCTACCTCGGAGATGTTCGGTGAAGTCAGCGAGGTGCCCCAGCGTGAGTCGACCCCGTTCCATCCCCGCTCGCCGTACGGGACGGCCAAGGTGTTCGGCTACTACACGACGCTCAACTACCGCGAGTCCTACGGCCTACACGCTTCGAACGGGATCCTTTTCAACCACACAAGCCCACGGCGCGGCCTGGAGTTTGTGGAGAGGAAAATAACCAACGCCGTCGCCCGGATATCGCTCGGGCTCCAGGACAGCCTTACTCTGGGCAACCTGGATGCCACCCGCGACTTCGGTTATGCCGGGGACTATGTGGAAGCAATGTGGCGCATGCTCCAGCAATCAGAGGGGTCGGACTACGTCGTGGCGACCGGCAAGACGTGGTCCGTACGCCAGATCCTCGACATGGCCTTTGCCAGCGTCGGCATCGAAGATTGGTCTCGGTACGTCGCCAGCGACCCCCGCTTTTACCGGCCTGCCGAGGTCGACCACCTAGTCGGAGACCCGTCGCGCGCCCACGACGTTTTGGGCTGGGAACCCAAGGTCGAGTTCCCCGAGGTCCTTGAGGAAATGGTCCGCAACGACATCGAGCTCGAGCACTCCAAGGCGGCCTTGGCCTGATCGCTTGCGTTCAGCTCAAGGACCCGCTAAGGCAAGCTGCAATACAAGGCTTCTATCGCTCCTTTGGCAGAGCCAACTGTTGCTCCCAGTCCTGCTTTGTCATGACCATCACCGCCACCTCCAACGAGCCACGTGGCGGCGCGGGCGGCACTACCGCCGTGCCGCGCTCTCGCATTCCCAAACGCCGGGCCACTTTCACCGATGCGTAGTTGGCGGTCTGTGGCAAGGAGAGGACTTCGCCCAAGCCGAGCACGCCGAACGCTGCCTCTAAAGCCGCAGTCCCGGCCTCCGTCGCATAGCCGCGTCCCCAGACGTCGGGATCCAGGCGCCACCCGACCTCGACCGCCGGCAAGGCCTCGGGCAGGAAGGTCGGCACAGCAAGGCCGGCGTAACCGAGGACCTTGTCCGAACCGTGCTCGCTCAAAGTCCAAAGACCGAAGCCCAGAACGGCCCAGTGCTCGACCTGCGACGCCACGAACACCTCGGTTTCCGCCCGGTCCCGACCTCGCCCGTACGGGAAGCGCCATACCTCCGGCTTAGCGAAGACTGGCTCGAGATCGTCTACTGAGGCCGGGGTGACCGGGGAAAGGCGGAGCCGGTGGGTCTCGACCTCGCCGAGCCGGCCACTGACAGGCGGCGCCTGCTCGACCAGTCGGCTTGCCACCCCCCAAAACGTAATCGCTATATGGCCGTGCCGGCTATCCCAACGCGGCCTTGTCGACGAGCGAGAAGCGTATTCGTTCCTGCTCGAGGCGGATCGACGGCCCGTAACGGTCCTCCACCAGATCCCGGTACAGCTCGGCCTCCGCGGGTCCCAGATTGGGCAGCGGGCGCGAAGTCGGCAGATCTTCGCGCACCCATTGCGAACTGTGCGCCAGCAAGGTGGCCCGGTCCATCAGGACCGAAACCACGTGGGAGTATTGCTGGCGCAGGTTATTGAGGATGGCGAAGCCGTGGGTGTCGATGTCACCCCAGTAGACGACTCGCCTGGCTTGCAGCCATGCGCCTGTCCTCGCGGGCTCGAGTGCATAGCCTGAGCCGAAGGTGACGATGCTGTCGGCGACGAGGGGGAAGGCCAGGTAGCTGATCTCATTTTCTACGATGAACACCGTCGATGCCCTTATCCCAGCTCCGGGCAATTCGTCGGCGCGTAGGCGGACCTCTGATATCCCCGGCGGCCAGGCCGGCTGGAGGCCAAGGAAGCGAAGGCGCACGTAGTCGGGCTTGGGACGGAACCCGAGGCGTAGCGCGATGTCGGGGGTGGACGGCCGAACTCGCTGTGGAGCCAGCACGGCCAAGAGCTGTTCCAAGAGCTTCGCGTTGCGCTCCACGAACTTGGTGTCCACCCCGCCTACGTCCAGTTGTCGCAAGTAGAGCTGTGCCGTGTCGTGGTCGGCCATCCAGCGCACCGTCGCCAAGGCTTTGGCCCACAGGGGGTGGTTGGCGATGGCGGCCAGTGGGTGCTCCCTCACCCAGGGGACGAGCTCAGGGCAAACAGAGCACGTAATTTCAAGCACTTCTTCCAGAGATCTACGCTGCCCCGAGGTCCCGATCAGCTCGCAGAGCTGGTCCGGCGTGTCCACCCATGCCTTCGAGGGGACGAGGTTTTCCCCCACGCTCCTGCTCTTCACGGCCCTGTACTCGGTGCGGACGCGGGGCCCGTTCGGACCGCCGCCAGCCTCCCTGTGCCACTTGTCGGACCACCGCCGCACGTCGTCGAAGCGGTGTAGGACGTCAGCAGCGGTGGGGCAGCGCAGTGGGACAGGCACCGGTTCCCAGGTAGCCGCGCCGCAAAAAGCACCGACATAGAGGCCGCGGTCCCATCGCTTGCGCAGGAGCGAAATGACATCTTTTAGCTCCGTCCAGGAGGATGTGCTCACGACCCGTCGGCGCCCAAGAGCTTTTGCCGGCGGAACTCTTCGATAGTCAGGGTCATCAAGCGCGAATAGTTCCCGTTGACGTTGTCGACATAACCAATAGATGAAACGTGCGGCTCGATGACCTGGATTTTTTGCAGCGGGGTGACGATCAGCAGCTGCAAGCCGAGACGGGTGAAGAGGTGCAGGGCGTAGCGGGTGGATTGCTCCGAACCACGGCCAAAGGCCTCGTCTATCACCACGAAGCGGAACGACTTCGAACGTGCTGCTCCCCAGTCGAGCTTGAACTGGTAGGCGAGGGAGGCGGCCAGGATCGTATAGGCCAACTTCTCTTTTTGGCCGCCGGACTTGCCCGCCGAGTCGGAGTAGCTTTCGTGCTCGGAATCGTCGGAGCGCCAGCGCTCAGAGGCGGAGAAGACGAACCATTGCCTCACGTCCGTCACCCGCTTGGCCCACGCCCTGTCGAGCTCTGCGGAGCCTTCCCGGCCACGGAAGCGGTCCACAAGCCGCTTCACCTGGAGGAACTTCTCCTCGGAGTACCGCTCGGCGCCCCCTCCGGCTCCTACGACGCTGTCGGTACACGCCCTCAGCTCTGCCCTGAACTCCCGGACGTCAACATTTGGCGTTGAGTCCGCCACCAGGCGGATATAACGCCCCTCGTTGTAGTCGATGGCCTGGAGCGAATTGTTGATGAGGTCCACCCTGTCCCTTATGGACGTTTCCTGCTTGTTGAGCTGGGCGGCGAAGCCGGCGATGTCCCTGATGGTGTTCTGGTTGAGGTAGTCCTTGAACTCTCTTTCAAACCGGGGCAGGTCGTCGTCAGCAAGCCGGGCGTGCAGCTCCCGGTACTCGCCGGCCGCCCTTAGGTCGGCGTCCATCTCTGCCGTCTCGGCGGGGTAGTTGGCCCGGAACGTCCCCATTGCCCGGACGACCCGTTGGCCCAGCTCGTTTTGGTGGCGCTGGGCACGAGCTTCCTTGTCCGCCAGTGCATCTCTGACGTCGCGTTGCGCTGCCTCGAGTGCAGCCGGGGCCCCGGCCAGTGCGGTGCCCTGGTCGGCCACCAGCTTGGCCACGGCCGCGAAGTGCGGCTCGGATCTAAGGAGCGCTTCGGTGTCTGCCAGCACGCCGTCGAGGACCGAGAAGCGCTCCTCGGTCTTGCCCAACCTCTCCTCCGTGCTCCCGAGCTCTGTGAGCAGCTGGTCACGGTGTACCTCGGCATCGGTGATCCGCTCGGAGAGGCGCTGTTGCTCGGCCGTGAGGGTGGAGAGGATGTCCGAGGAAGTCTCGATGTCGCGGCGCTCTTGTTTGAAGGCGGCTTCCCTGTTGACGAGGCCTTGCCAATCCACGTCTTGCCACTCGGTGAAGTGCACGAGCCCAGCCAGGGCGCGAAGGCGCTGGTTGACCTGCTCGAGCGCTTTGTTGGCCTCTGCCAATGCCTGCCTGGCTGTGGCCATCTGGGCCTGGATCCTGGTGCCTTCGGCCACCAGAGCCTCGACCTTGGCCTGGTTGGACCATCCGAGCACGTAGTGGCGGCGGTCGCCTATCTGGCGGCGGTCGTCCTTTTCGTGCCGGTCCCGTTCCTTTACCTGCCCGGCGCGGGTCAGCGCTTTGTGGTGCTTGCGGAACTCAGCCGTACTGGCAACGCAGGCGTGGTCGGCCCGCCGGGCCAGCTCCGCCTGGAGCCAAGCTCCGAAGGGCGTACCGGGCTTGACCTCGATCAAGTCGAGCAGCAGCGTCGTGCCCGGCGCGCGGTCGGGCATGACCGGTGCAGCTACGGTCGCCGGGACCCTGAAGTAGACCACCCGGGTACCCAGGTGGCGGCCGTCTATCCACCTGGCTACGGCCTCGTAGTGCGCATCGGGCACGAGAAGGGACAGGGCGAAGCCGTGCAGGACCCGCTCTGCGGCGCCTTCCCAGTCCTTCGCATCGGGCTCGACGCGCAGCAGTTCCCCGGCGAAGGGGATATCGCTTGCGGCCATGCCTAGTTCCGCGCACAGCAGCTCGCGCAATTTCACGTTGTCGTGGGGGAGGTTGCTCTGGCGAAGCTTGAGGCTTTGCAGCTCCTCGTTGAGGCGCGAGGCGTCGCCTTCCAATGTCTTTATGGCCATGGAGCGCTCGGTGAGCTCATTTTGCGCCGCGCTTTGGTGTGCTTTAGCGCTCTTCTCCGACGCCGCGGCCAGCGCCTTCATCTGTTCGAATTGCTCCGCCGCCTGCACGGGCGCCAGGCCCGCGGCCTCCAAGGCGTCGGCCAGCTGCCGGGCCCGTTCGCGCCGGCGAGGCAGATCGGCTTCGCAGAGGGCAATCTGCTGGTCTATATAGGCCAACCGGTCGCCGCCGTTGCGAGCTATATCGTTGCCCACCTGCTGGTGTTGGGCCCGGAGCTGGACGAGGGCGGCCCGCAAGGCCTCCAATGCCGCTGCGGACCGTTCGTGCTCTGAGCGCAGGCGGCCAAGCTCGTTCTCGCAAAGCGACCGCTCCTGGAGAGCGAAGTAGAAGCGCACGGCCTCGCGCTGGCCGGCCAGGGCGGCCAATGCCTGCTCTCCTACCTGGTACCGGTCCAGGTCGGCGACGATGGGCGCCAGCTGCTCGAGCTGGGCACGGGCCTTGACCACGGCGTCATGGGCGCGGCTCAGGTTGTCGAAGTGCTCGACCAGAGTGGAGATATGTGCCTGGGTGTCGAACGGTTCGAGCATGTGGTTGCGGACAAAATCGTTGAGGTTGTCGACCGCCTTCATGGACACCGTCTGGTGGAACAGGTCCATGGCTTGCTCGGACTCGATCCCCAGGCGCCGGCGAAAATCCCTGCCATATTCGGGGAACGTGTCATAAAGGCGCGCTTCTCGCTGCCGGAGGCGTCGCCTGAGCGAGCCCAGTTCGTTGCCGAAGTCCGAAAAGTCACGCATGACCGAAAGGTCGTCGTCGGCGACGACATAAAACCGCTCCGGTTGGCCGGCCGTCATGTCCTTTACGTGGAACACCTGGGCGAGCGTCACAGTGAGGCCGAAATCTTTGTTCGAGAAAACGCCGAGTACCACCGAGAACTGGTTCGTAGACCGCAAGGCGACCGGCCGCGTGGCGCCCGTGGCCTCGTTGCGCTCGGATTTGTAATAACCGAGCACGTACGATCGCAGGTCGCGCTCGCGCGCTGCGGCACCGGCGGCCTTATTGTAGGAGATCTTCTGTGACGGTAAGAGGAGCGTGGTGATGGCGTCGACCAGCGTTGACTTACCCGAGCCGATGTCGCCGGTGAGAAGGGCGTTATGCCCGTCAAGCTCGAAGCTCCACACGCGGCCGTCAAACGTGCCCCAGTTGAAGACCTCGAGGCGTTGCAGCCGGCAGCCCGGGAGGCGGTCAGGCGCCTGTGGCTCGAGGTCGACCAAGCTGAAAAGCGACATTTACACCACCTCGCCGGAGCCGTCGGCAAGCTCGCCCAGGTACTCGGCCAGGCGGTCGTCGAGGTCCGCCAGCCACTGGGCGTCGACGTAGGCCTTCAAGATCCGCTTCACCTCGAAGGTCTCCTGCTCACCTCGCAAGCGCTGCAGGAAGCCGAGGTCGATGACCTTGGTTATGTGCGCGTCCACCTGGTCCAAGAGCCGGGCCTCGTTATGGGAGGAAGGTAGGAAGACGCGCAGCATGTCCAGGATCTGTTCACGGCTCAAGATGAGCCTGGTGTCCGAACTGGTGGCGTCGAACTCGGCGAGGCGCTTTCGCAGCAGGGCGAGCAGGAGGCTCACCGGGAACGAGAGTGGCCGGCGGGCGACCAGGCGGGGCAGGGCCGAGGTCCCCTCACGGTCCTGGCTGCGCAAAAAGGCGTACCCCTCGGCCTGGTCCAGCACCAGTTCCAACCCGAGCGTGGCCACGTAGTCCACCACCTGGGCGTGGAGGCGCTCCAGCAGTTCCCAGGTCCGGCTGGAGCTGTCGCGGTAAAGCGGGCCGCGGCAGAGGTTGACCACGACCAAAGACAGCTCGGAGGGCTCGTCTCCCGCTATGGCCGGTGCCGGCCCGACCTGGCTCACTGTGGGCCGCCGGCCCGGTCGCGGTGAAAGGTGGTCCTTGGCATGTCAGCCACCCTCACCAGATCGCCATCTTTTGCTTCCCACTCCACCCGCTCCCGGCAGTCCTCGTCGAAGACGACCTCGATGGCGTTGGCGGACAGCGAGAGGTAGCCGATCAGTTCGGCCAGGCCTTGTTCCAAAGGGTGCTGGGCCAACACCTCGGCAAGGCCCACGTCGCGGTGACCTTGGAGCGCTGCTGCCACCCTTCGTTCGAGCTCGTCACGGTCGAGGTAAAACTGGCTGAGCAGGTCATGGGCGGAGAAGCCGGCGTCGTCCACCGCAACTGTGCTGTCTATGGGACTTGGTACTGCGGGCCGGTGCAGGGGGCGCTCCAACGGGAGGCCAAAATCGACCTTGGTGGCTTCCAGTTCCATGGAGACACCCGGCCCTGGCACGTCGCGGGCTCTTAGGGCGCGTGCCTCGACGGAGCGGACGAGCTCGAAGACTCGGCGGTTTTCCAGCCACGTGCGGTCGTCGAGGAAGCGCCGCAACTGTTCGGAGAGCAACCTGACGGTAGCCTGCGTGCGCTCGCAAGCGTCGATCCAGTCGAAGTGGACCCGGGCGAGACGCTCGTCGTACTGGCTGGCCAGGTGCCCGATCTCGCCAACGGCCCGGAGCAGGTCGCTCAGCTCGTCCTGGCGCTGATGGGACAGTAAGAGGTCGTAAAAGGCCTGAAAACTGCGGCCTTGGTCGGACTCGGTGATGGCTGTGCGCCCCGAAACCGCCTCGTCCAAGAGGCCACCCTTAGGGCCGTCCCAACCGGCGATCTGCTCGCGTAGGCGCCGGTCCAGCCGGCGGAAGTTGTCCTCCACCTCCCGGAAGTCTGCGAGCAGTTCGCGAGCGGTCTTGGCGAACTGCTGGTAACGGTCGCGCTGGCTCACGGCGTCGAGCAGGGGCAGATCGCCTCGTTCAACACGGGCGATCTCCTCGTCCAGTTCAGCCCGCCGCCGGCGCAGCTCCGCCAGGCGTCGCTCGGGGTCCTCCTCGGCGCCGAAGACCATCTGGCGCAACAGCTCGAAGATGGTGTTGAGCCGAGATTCGGTGCCCACGAAGTCCCGCGGCCGCAAGTCGTCTACCCACAGGAGCGCCTTTTGCACCGCCGGGTCGAGGTCGTAGCAGGGCTCGTCGGACCCCGCCGGATAGAACTTGCGTAGCCAGCCGTGATCATCGGAGGCCCAATCGTCCAGGTACTCGCCGGCCTGCTTGGGGTAAGTCCCTTCGCCCAGGCGTTGGTTGAGGGCGAACAGTTCGTCGTCGAGCATGCCGGCGAGCTGGCTGGCCGGGACCGCAGAGGCGTTGGGAGCCACGAAGGCGCGGTCGAGGAAGCTGAGCACCAGCTCAGCGTGCCTGGAGGCCAATAACTTCCACGCAGGGTGCGAGCGCAGGTATGCGAGCTCCTCGTACTGCACCTTCCCAGCCTATGACCGCGCCGCGCGCGCCACCCGGCCTCTGCCTCCGCCGGGACCTCGGCGTACGAAGGTCGGCACTGGCTGGGAAATACTGTGGCTGGCGCTGGGCCCGCGCCCTACCGTGGGAAGCGTGGAGCAGACGAGCGACGTGCCGCCCCCTCAGTCGGGGGACCAAGGCAATGGCCTGGCGGTGGGCCAGCGCTTCGTGATCCCTGCTCACGAGCTCCAGTGGCGTTTCAGCGCCAGTGGCGGCCCTGGCGGCCAACACGTGAACACTTCCAACACCAGGGCCGAGCTCACGTTCGACATTGCCAACTCGTCAGTACTGCGCCCGTGGCACCGAGCGCGCCTGACCGAGCAGTACGGTGACGCTCTACGCGTGGTTGCGAGCGACGAGCGCTCCCAGTCCCGCAACCGGGACCTCGCCATGCAGCGCCTCGCCGCTCGGCTCGACGAAGCGCTACGTGAGCAGCGCCCGCGGCGCCCTACAAAGCCGACGCAGGCGGCTCGCCGGCGCCGCCTGCAGGCTAAGCAGCACCGGTCGCAGTTGAAGCAGACGCGCCGGTCGGGGAACCCTGAAGAGTGAGGGCTAAAAGGAGGTCTTCCATGCCAGGCAGGCCGGGCTACATGAGCGAGGCGCGACCATCGCCGCCGGCACACCGAAGTCGTCGAGGGTCACCGGCACACCGAAGTCGTCGAACGTAACCGAATTGGTGACCTTAAGGGCCCCGGCGTGCCCGCTGACACTGGTCTCAACGACCGTTTGGACGGCCCGGCGCAGGCGCCCCCGGCCGTCGACCCAGACATAGATCCAGTGAGGGGCAGCCCGCAACCGGCCAAGCTCGGTGGCCGGCACGTGCACCTTGTACTCGGTCGTTGCCACCCCTGCCACGTGAGCAGGGCCGACGCGAACAGCCTGGGCGTCCGAGGCGAGGACGTCCAGTGGGAACTGGAGGGCCAGCAACGGCCGGCTGATCGCCCTTTCCTGCCAGCCCATCTGCTTCAGGAGCGGGACCCCGGCGAGGCTGAACTCCTGGTCCCCGAGGTCGATCACCTGCATGACCCGGCGACCGCCCTTGTAATAGCTAATCGTGAGGTCGTGGTGGCGGAAATCGACCAGCCCCCGCCCGTTACCCATCGTGAACCTCGCCGAACCCGCCGCTTCCGTCCTCGCCACTACCGGTCCCAAAGGAGCCGACGCGGAGGGGCTGGCGCACCCGGCAGCGGCCAGACATAAGCCGGCGCTCGCTAACGCCGCCGACTTAAACGCGGTGATCGACCTGCGGTTGCCCGTCACGAAGAAATTCTGGCGCACTCCCGGCGGGCGTGTAGGGGGCCGCCGCAAAAAAGTTGTCCATCTGGCGCGCGCCGTTCGTCGTGGAGATGAACCGCCCGCAAGGGGAGCCGGTACGGAGCCGGCACCAAGGGTGGGATGGAGGCAGGACCCGAAATGTTCATCATGAGCAACTCTCGCCCCTTCGATTACAACTTGGCACCGCTCAGCCAGGTCATGGCCCATGACCAGGCAAATGCCGAACTGGCAGCCGAGATATCCCATGCCTTGGGCTCAGGCAAGCGGGCGGCCCGCCGCTTGGTTAGCCTGCTCAACAAGGCGCTGCGGGCAGTGCCCGGGCGCCAGACCGTCGTAAGCACCACGAGCTACTGAGGAGCGACGACATGCAGTTCCTTCTATTGCACACAGGGCTC
>DASSZK010000301.1:0-6332 GCA_035702845.1 Acidimicrobiales bacterium | reverse complement strand
GAACCGTAAGCCCACGCCCGCCTTCTTCGTCAAGCTATCGAACTGGCGAGTGACGGTATCGGGTTTCATCGGACACGTACCGGTCGGGTCGAAGGTCAGGATGTACCCGTCGCGTCGGAGGACCACGCCGGCCTGATCGGCCCACTCCTCTGCGCGCGATCGATGGGTCCGAAGCACGGCCAACGCGAACTTGTCGAGGGCGATCTTGCGTTCCTGATGCGTCTTTGTGTCCCGAAGCTCGACGGTACGGCCGTCGAGCCCATGTTTGAGGGAGTGGCGAACGTGAAGTACGCCGGCAGGATCCAGGTCGGGCCAGCGCAAGCCGCACAGCTCACCCCGGCGGCAGCCGGTTGCAGCCGCCAGAGCGATGGTGGCGGCCAGGAGCGGCTTGCCTGAGGTTTCCGCCGCGGCAATGAGCGTCCGAATCACGTTGGAATCGACTGCTCTTACTGGCTTGGGTCGCGCCGGGGGCGGCTCAGCGTTCTCGGTCACCGCACGGGGGATCACCTGCCAGCGGACAGCCTGTCTGAGCGCCGCGCTGATAACGGCTGGTTTTGTGGTGCACGGTGGTAGGGGAGAGCCCCTCGGCCAGCCACGTCGAGTAGGCCCGATCCAGGTGCTGGGCTGTCAGCCTGGTGAGCCTCAGATGGCCGAGCGTCGCCTTGGCGCGAACAATGTGGCTCTTGTATCCCCGTATGGTTCCGGGTTCTCGAAGCGGCGTTGCGAACTCGATCGACTGGTCGAGCAACTCGGCGACGGTCGCGTCGCGCGTCACCGGTGCGCCCTGGTCGGCGACTTCGGTGACGAAGCGGGCCAGCTCCGCCTGTGTCCCGCGGCGGCCGCCCCGGTACGTCCGGCTGAGCTGGATCGGCTGCTCCTTGCCGTCTCGGCCCACGTAGACCCGCAGGCGCCACACTCCGGGACTACGCTCGATCATCGTGCCTCGACCTTTGGCCATCGGACTACTCCTCGGGACTTCGAGCCCGGCTGGCGATCCTGGTCGCCGCCAGTTGCGTGGAGGTGCGTTAGACTAGGAAAGTCCAGGTCAAGTCCCTAGCCCGGATGGCGGAACAGGCAGACGCGATGGTCTCAAACACCATTGGCCGCAAGGCCGTGCGGGTTCGATTCCCGCTCCGGGCACCAGTATCTCGGCACATGACTGAGCCGGCGAGCGATGAGCAACGGGTGCGATGAGATGCGCCACGTGCGTGTGCCTCAGATCGTGAAAGCGGATCCGGGGGAGGCCCGACCGTGCCACCCGGAAACACCTTGACACCGATTGGGGGTCGAGCGCGCTGCCGTCAGGATGGGTGAAAACGAGGCGTGCTCGTTCGACCAGCCGGCGCCCATGCGTCGCCGCTGCGACTTTCGCCGCTTCGCCGGTCTAGGTCGAGGACCGTAACCGTATCGAGGCGCCGGAGGTCGGAGTACGGACAACACGTAATCCATGTTGCCCCGGTAGCCGTCGGTGGTCGACCGTCGGAGTCCCATGGCTGGCAGCCCGACAACCCACTGGGCCAGGTGAGGCCTTAACCGCCATCTTCGCCGGGGGAACATAGGAAGCGGTGCGAGCGGCGTGCTGAGACACTTGGGCACCGACTCTCGGGGACGGTTCGAGTTGTTCTTCGGGTGCGGCTCCAACCTGGCCTGGTCACTGCACTGTTCGGAACAGCGAGTAGGTGATCGTCCCCTCGAAGAACTCCATGGCCGACGCCGTCTCCGCATAGCCGGCGTCATGGAGCGTGCGCGCCTCATGGTTCTCATACGCGGCGAGGTCGTCGTAGGTGTAAACGAGCCGGATCGACTTCATCGGACCGGAGAGCCCCTGCAGAACGCGAGGCAGCGCATAACCGTGATCGCTGGCGTATGCCAAGTAGCGCTCCAAACCTTGCGAGAAGGCCGACAGTCTTCCCTGCGCAACGCGCCCATCAACATGAATCTCGGCAGCCTTGAGCACCCTCCCGTACGGACCGGGGCCGGCATCGACACGAAGCACTGTTCGCCCGGTTCGGCCGCTCGGCGTGTGAGCTCCATGATGCCGCCCCGGTGCTGGCGTCGTCTGTAGCTCTACCCAGAGAACCCCGGGTGAGCCGTTGCCCCAGCCAGTCGAGGGCCCGTCTACAAATGGCCTGTCGACGACATCGAGCTGGGCGCCACCGATTGTCGGGTCGATCACTTCAGCGATCATGAACGAACCGCCAGCACGTCGGAAGAACCCGTCACTACATGCAACTGGCACTGGTAGTCGTTTCGACCCGTTCGAAGCGAAATCCGCCGGTTCCAGCGGCCTCTCGCTGCCACATGGCTGCCACATGGCTGGCTCGAGGGTGATCGACCTGCCCACCGATCAAGTCACCTGTCGGCTCACGAGGAAGTGGGTGACAGGCCCAGCGCGGTACTACCGCACCACGTGTGAACATCGGCGCCAGCTGTGGACATGAGTGTCCTCGACAGAGCCAAAAATCTCGACAAGGACACCGAAAAGTCGCTACAGACTTCCAACGATCAGGGGCGGGCCGACCTCGGTCCTATGGGCACATCAACCCGAGATTATCGGCGATCGTTCTGTTTCCGGTACTTGATCAATGCACACTTCCTTGAGCCGTCTGATCCGGCGCATCGTCGACGGCATCGACGGCATCGACGGCATCGACGGCATCGACGGCCTGGCTCAGTCCGCTCGAATGGGTTGTTCTGGAACCACGGGTTCGTGACTCCAGGCCAGCGGCTCGCCCTAGGTGCGAGAAGAGCATCGCTCAACAAATCCAACTTATGCAGAAGAACGCCATGTCGAACAGGCCTGCCACCAGCTCAAACGTTTTCGCCCGACCCCCCAGGCGGGCATAAGCCGAGCCGCATAACCGCATAACCCTCTTTACCCAGTCGGGTAACCGGTTCATATGAACGGCGTGTCTCGGAAAAGGTGCCGTCGGCGGTTATGAAATGACGACCCAGGACTTGCGTGTCGTGTCAGAGATGAAAATGGTCCGCACGGCCTTGCATTAATCCCGCGGTACCGGCAGCGGAGCGCTGACTCGCGCAGGGAGATCCCCCCACGTGTGTGGCCGGTTACCGGATTCAGGACCCACCTTGGCATCTCAGGGGCGCAGGGCCGAGCCCGCGGGCCCGCCGTCCTTGTTCCCGGATGACGTTCTTGGACTCGTAGGTGCTCTTGAGGACACTGTGAGTGTTTGGCCTCCCACAGCGGGCGCAGGACATTCGACGTTGATCGCGAGGGGCTGGTGTCCGGCCAAGCAGGCGAGCGCCGGCGCGCGGCCGCCGACGGGGCGGGAGGGCCTTGGAGGCACGCGGTAGGGCCCGAGGCTGTGCCGCAGGCGCTATGAGGGCGAGGGCGCGAGGTCGGATGCGCCTGGGGCGAGGCCGAGCCCGTCCCCTCTACCTCTCGTACGAGTGGCAGCCTATAGTTGAACAGAATTTGGCCCAGTAGGGAGGGTGGTCACTGTGGCACGAATAACAACCAGGTCGACCAAGGCGCCGATCCTGCAGATTAACTTTCTTTCGCACGGGACTCTCGAGTGCATCAATATGCAGGAGACCAGGCGATTTTATGAAGAAGTGTTTGGGCTCCAGGTCGTGCAGCACAATACTATTTCCATGATGGTCCGCCTCGGCGCCCAGCACTGCTACGCGGTTGTCGAGACCGGTAAACCCGCCAACATGCCCTTGCTCAACCATAACGGGCTCGACCTCGGCTCGGTTGACGAGGTGAAGAAGGCCCATGAACTGCTCACCTCTGTGGCTGAGGAATACAGCATTCGCAAGATAACGCCCGCTCAGTGGCAGCACGGCAACTTCGGTTTTTACGTCTGCGATCTTGATGGCAATTGGTGGGAGCTGCTCGCGAATCCGCCGGGCGGTTATAGCTATGTGTTCGAGGAGCCCGCACGTGACCTGACGGGTCGGGAGGGCTTTGACGAGGTGGCCTTGAGATCTTTTTCGCCGAGGCCGCCGGACCTGCCATGAGTGGTACGGCAATCGAGGTGGAGGTCGACGCCGACCTGTGCATTGGTACGGGTAACTGCGTGTTCTTCGCTTCCGAAGTCTTTGAGATGGGCGACGGCGGTCAGGCAACGGTGCTCGACCCCAGGGCGCGCCCTTTGGATGACATTGTGCGGGCAGCCCAGCAGTGCCCTATTCGTGCCATCCGTGTCCGCCGCGATGGCGAGCAGCTGGTCTGAGGGGCCGAGGCCGGAAGAAGTGTTGATTTGCGCCTGGTGAGCTTCGATGATGGCGGTGGTGTGAGGCCTGGGTGCCTCATGGCCGACGGGAGGGTCCTGGATGTGGGTGGGATGGCCCTCGCCGCCGGCGTCCAACCGCCGGGCCATGTGGGCGAGGTGCTCCAGGCCCTGTCGTCCGGCCAGCATCCTCTCGCCGACGAGCTCCGCGGGGTTCTGGATGGGGGCGTTCCGGTGGCCGCGGCGCCGGTAGTCCCCGCGGGACGTTTTCGCCTCCGGGCTCCGTTTACCCCCGGCGCCCAGATCGTGTGCGCCGGAGCCAACTACCGCAGCCATCTCGAGGAGATGCAGGGCTTGCATATTCCCTCCTCTGTGCTGTGGTTTACCAAGGCCCCGACGGCGGTGATCGGTCATGGTGATCCGATAGTCCTCCCGCGGGAGGCACCAGGACAGGTCGACTACGAGGGGGAGTTGGCGGTGGTAATCGGCAGGCACTGCTACCGGGCCGGCGAGGAGGAGGCCCTATCTTGTGTGGGGGGTTACACCCTCCTGAACGACGTGTCCGCCCGTGATTGGGTGGCGGCGGCGCTCGCTGCAGAGGACCCTGAGGAGGTGCGAGCGGCCTGGGGCAGGAATCTCCTGGGAAAGCAGTTCCCTACCTTTTGCCCGGTCGGCCCGGCCATCGTCACATCGGACGAGGTGGCCGACCCCGGCCAGCTCCATCTGATTACCAGGGTCAATGGTTCGGTGGTTCAGGACGCCTGGACCTCCGACCTGATAGTGGATGTGGCGCGGCTCGTTTCCTACCTGTCGGGGTTCATCGCTTTCGTGCCTGGCGACATCATCTCCACTGGGTCTCCCGCAGGGGTTGGAGTGGCCAGAACGCCGCCCGTATTCCTTGCGGCCGGGGACCGGGTGGAGGTGGAAATAGAATCCATAGGGGTGCTGGCAAATCCGGTTGAGGCCGAGTTGCCGTAAAGGGTACCGACATGGATCGGCGGTGCACCGGGTCCGTGTTCCTGATGGAAGATAGTTGGGGGAGCGCGTAGGCCAAGTTCTCGACCTCCTCCGCGCTGGTCTACTCGCCGCCGCGGGTGATGATGTCCTTGTCCCGCCCCGCGACGACGAGGTTGCCGTCAGGGCGACGGCAACCGATGTAGCCGCTCCGTTACCAGCCGTCGTTGGGAAGGCGGCCACGAAGTTTGTAGAAGCATGTGAAGAGCCGCCTAACGCTCGGAGGCCTCTGCCCCGGGCGCGCACAGCGCCGCCGACAAGGTTCAGCCGCCCGAGGGACCGGCGAGGGATGGCCAGCCAGTCAGGCGGGCGAAGATGGCCCCGGCGCCCAACAGGTCCTCCACGGCGGGGCGCAAGGAGCCGTCCCTCTAACGCTCCCAGCGGCGATCAGGGCGACCGGCAGGGTCTGGCCGGTCAGCCACGAAGCCACGGCTGACGCGCCGTAAACAGCCTGCCACCACAGTGGCGCCGGCCTCGGCAGTGGTGACGGTGCAGATCGAACCCTTGGGGGAGAGCCGCACCAGCCGAGACCCGCGTGCAAGGCGGACAGGCTGGGCGGAGGCCACGGCGAAGGACTGGGCGGCACCGCGACTGTCAGCCACGACCACTCCCACCGAGGTGGCGAAGGACCGGGCCGAACCGTCCCGCCACCGGTACCCGTAGAGGGTCACCCCGGCGGAAACGGCTGGCCCGACGGCAGCGGTGAATCGGAGCACGTCGACGACTACGACGATCTTACCTAGTGAAGCGGTCCTGGTGGCGCCCGACGGGCCCCAGTTGAAGCGCAAATCGAACGGGGACTGCCTCGCCCATCCCGGTCCTTCCTTCTCCAGATCCATATCGGGTGGAGGATGGCATTTGCGGTCGGTGTCCTCCAGGGTCGGGTTCATTCACCGGACGGGCCGCGGCTTGAAGGCGGTAGTGCTGAGGGCGGTTCAGCCGCCGGCCATGGCCCCCACGACGTGGAGCGCCTCGCGCCCCTCGGCGACCTCACCAGGCAACGGCTCGTCGGGCCCGTCGTGCGACAGATCCAGCTCGCAGGCGTAGAAGCGAACAAAGGGGCGCCGCAGCAGCGTCTCCGGATGGCGCACGGTGCCCCGCAGCTGCGGGTGGCGCGCCTCG
>DASSZK010000300.1:0-17789 GCA_035702845.1 Acidimicrobiales bacterium | reverse complement strand
TACGACTACCTGCGCCTCCTCTACGCCCGGGTCGGCGTGCCGCATTGCCCCAAGGATGGCAGCGTCGTATCTCGCCAGACGCCCCAGCAGATAGTCGACCGTGTCCTCACCCTGCCGGAGGGCACCCGTTTTCAGGTGCTGGCGCCCGTTGTGCGGGGTCGCAAGGGGGAGTACGAAAGTCTCTTCGAGGAGCTCGTGTCTCAGGGCTTCGCCCGCGCCAGGATCGACGGAGCGGTGCACGAGCTCGCTTCCGTGCCCAAGTTGGCCCGTTACGAGGCGCACACCATCGAGGTTGTCATCGACCGCCTCGTCTTGCGCCCGGGCATAGAGCGCCGGCTCACGGACTCACTGGAGACAGCGCTCAAATTGGCCGATGGGGTGGCTGAGGTCCAGATAGTGCCCCGTGAGGGCTCGAGCCCCAGCGCTTCGGCGGCGAGCGCCGACGGGACTGATGCCGGCCCAGGGCCCGAGGGCCAGGAGTTGCCCGAGACCCTGACCTTTTCCCAGCATCTTGCCTGCCCTGTATGCGGCACGTCATACGACGAGCTGGCTCCGCGTAACTTTTCGTTCAACTCGCCTTATGGCGCTTGCCCCAAATGCGACGGCCTGGGCACCCGCTACGAGGTGGATCCTGACCTGGTCGTGCCCGACCCTGACCGGTCCCTGGCTGAAGGGGCCGTGGCTCCGTGGGCCGGGGCTAGGAGCGAGTACTTCGGCCGGCTGCTGGAGGGTGTGGCAGCCAGTTCCGGGATCTCCATGTCGACCCCATGGCGCAAGCTGAAAAAGTCGGAGCAGAAGATCGTCCTTTACGGTTCTGGCAAGGAACAGGTCCACCTGCATTACCGCAACCGTTACGGGCGCACTCGCTCTTATTACACCACCTATGAGGGCGTCGTCCCTTACCTGCAGCGCCGCCACGCGGAGGCGGAGTCGGACACGATGCGCGAGCAGATCGAGGGTTATATGCGCGAAGTGCCCTGCAGCGAGTGTGGCGGTGCGCGGTTGAGGCCGGAGAGCAGGGCGGTCACTATCGGTGACCTGGGCCTCGTCGACCTGTGCCGGCTGTCCATCCGCGACGCCACAAAGGTCGTGGGGGACCTGGATCTATCTGAGCGAGACCATTTGATCGCCGACCGCGTCCTCAAAGAAGTCCGAGCGCGCCTGCAGTTCCTGGTCGACGTAGGCTTGGACTACTTGTGCCTGAACCGCAGCGCTGGGACCCTGGCCGGTGGGGAGGCACAACGCATACGCCTGGCATCCCAGATCGGTAGCGGCCTGGTGGGGGTCCTCTATGTCCTGGACGAACCGTCTATCGGTTTGCACCAAAGGGATAACCGCAAATTGATAGACACCCTTGTGCGCCTGAGAGATCTGGGCAACACCGTGATCGTGGTCGAGCACGACGAGGACACCATCCGGACTGCAGACCACGTGGTGGATATCGGCCCGGGGGCGGGCGAGCACGGCGGCCAAGTCGTGGTGTCGGGGACAGTGAAAGACTTGCTCAAGAGCAAGACTTCCTTGACCGGGCAGTACCTCTCGGGTAAGCGCTTCGTACCCGTACCGGCGCGCCGGCGTGAACCTACTGGGTGGCTGACGGTAAAGGGCGCCCGCGAGCACAATTTGAAGGATGTCGACGCACGTTTCCCTCTTGGGTGCGTATGCGTGGTCACCGGCGTCTCGGGGTCGGGTAAGTCGACGCTTGTGAACGACATCCTCCTGCGGGTGATGATGCAGAAGGTGTACAAGTCCAAGGAGGTGCCCGGGCGTCACAAGCGGGTGGAGGGCACCGAAGCCTTCGACAAGGTTGTCGATGTCGACCAGTCACCGATCGGGCGCACCCCGAGGAGCAACCCGGCCACTTATACGGGGGTCTTCGACCACATACGCAAGCTCTTCGCTACGACGACCGAGGCGAAGGTGCGCGGCTACCAGCCTGGGCGTTTCTCGTTCAATGTGAGCGGGGGCCGGTGCGAGGCCTGCTCCGGTGACGGCACCATCAAGATCGAGATGCACTTCCTGCCCGACATCTATGTGCCGTGCGAAGTGTGCAAGGGCGCTCGCTATAACCGAGACACTCTGGACATCACCTTTAAAGGCAAGAACATCGCCGAGGTTCTCGGGCTGTCCTGCGAGGAAGCGGCAGAGTACTTCGTCAACCAGCCGGTGATCGCCCGCCATATGCAGACACTGGTGGATGTGGGCCTGGGCTACGTGAAACTGGGACAGCCTGCTCCCACATTGTCCGGCGGGGAGGCCCAGCGGATCAAGCTGGCGTCGGAGCTGTCGAGACGCTCGACCGGGCGTACTCTTTATGTCCTGGACGAGCCAACGACCGGGCTGCATTTCGAGGACGTGCGCCGCCTCCTCGGCGTCCTTAACCGATTGGCGGACCAGGGCAATACAGTCATTGTTATCGAGCACAACCTCGATGTCATAAAGACCGGCGACTGGTTGATCGACCTCGGTCCCGAGGGGGGTGACGGGGGCGGCGCCATAGTGGTGTCGGGGACTCCCGAGGATGTCGCCAAGTGCCCTGACAGCTACACGGGCCAGTTCCTGGCGCCGCTCTTGTCGGGCAAATAGGCCGCCAACTCCCGGTACTCGATAGGACAACTGGCGGCCAGGTGTACGGGACCGACGGGTGCGACCATTCACAAGCATCCTTTAGACGCGACAAGGCTCCCATCTCAGCCAATGGGAGCCTTGTCGTACGGTTGGTTATGATCCGGTCACGGTTTACAGCCGGTGCAGCAGTGTTGCCTGTCCCGGCCTAGCCGCCCCTTCTTTTTTTGTTGCTACCCGGTCGGGCTTACCGGCCGGGTAGGTCTGCTCAGCGGTGCCGTCCGCCCTTGTGGTTGGTGCCGGACAGGTGGCCGGTCTTCAGGTACCGCTCGGCTTGTGCATAGTCGCGCTCGGCCACCGACGTAGCGCGCGCTGCCGTACGCAGGTCAGCGGCAGAGGTGGCCAGGAGCTTATGGTTGGCGTCCCATTGGGCGGGAGTGAAGGCAAGCAGTTGGGCCGAAAGACCGTTGGTTGCGGTGGTGATGATGCTCACCTGAGACTGCATGCCGCTCACCAATGGACCGAGCACAATCTGGTTGGAGGAGTTTTCCTGGGCCTGGATCTGTGCTATCTGAGAATTCACGGCAGGAACCTTGAAGTTCACATACCAGTCAGTCATTGTAACGCGGGCCACTACCGGCAACATGAGCAGGTATACGCGGTAGCCGCTGAAGATCTGGGCCCGGTCGGCGAGCGCCACCTTCAAGGTGGTGTCGCCCTGGATCTTCGCGTCGAGGGCTTGCAGCCCGTTTATACCGCCCTGGATCTCGTTGACCAGGGCCGCCTGGTCCGAACCCAGGTAATTGAGCTTATTGACATCGGCAAGCACTTTGTTGAGGGCGGCGACCCGGCGAGCCACAAGGCGGTCGGAGTCCTTCTTCACCCAAGCCAGGCGGTCCTCCGCTTTTTCGGGAAGGGCCACGGTGGTCGTGGCGGCGGGGGGTGCCGTCGTCGTCGAGGTAGTCGTGGTGCTGTCGGCCCAGGCCGGGCTGGCCGCAAAAGCGACCGATCCGGCGAGCGTGGCCATGCCGGTAATAGCGGCGGCCATTGCAGCGGCCGCACTTTTAGTTGCGAAGAACTTGTTCATTTCAATCCTCCAACGGTCGTTGCTTGGTCGTTACCTCGTTACGCTCATAAGTGTCGCGGTTGTTTATGACCGGCGGTTGTGGCGTGTGTGATGGTGTTGTGAAGCCACCGGGCGGCCTCCAGCGGCCAGACTGGTGGGGTGCTGCAGCGCCCGAAGAACATCCCGGATACGCCTGGCTCCTACCAGTTCCGGGACCGGGACGGGCGCGTGATCTATGTAGGCAAGGCCAGCTCACTGCGCCAGCGGCTCTCCAACTACTTCCAGCCGCCTTCTTCCCTGCCGCCCCGCACTGCCCAGATGGTGGCCAGCGCCGAGAGCGTCGAGTGGATCCAGGTCCGCAACGACGTCGAAGCCCTAATGCTTGAGTACACCCTCATCAAGCAGTACAAGCCGCGCTTCAACGTCAGGCTGCGCGACGACAAGAGCTACCCGTTCCTGGTGCTCACGACCGGCGAGGAATGGCCACGCGCCACAGTCAAGCGCGGCAAGCCGGCGGCACGTACCCAGCACCGTTATTACGGGCCCTACGCCCATGCTTATGCCATCCGCGAGACCCTGGACCTGTTGTTGCGGACGTTCCCCATCCGCAGCTGTACCGACGGTAAGTTTGGCCGTCACCAGCGCCAGGGCCGCCCTTGCCTCATGTACCACATCGAGCGCTGCGCGGGGCCGTGCGCGTCGCTGGTCACGCCCGAGGCGTACACGAGGCTGGTGGAGGACCTGGCGGCTTTCCTGAACGGGGACACGGCACCCGTGGTGGAAAAGCTCGAGCGCCAGATGAAGCAGGCGGCAGGCAACTTGGAGTTCGAGCTGGCCGCACGCCTGCGCGACAGGCTCGCGTCCGTGCGCAAAGCGGTCGAAAAGCAGCAGATGGTCAGTGAAAAGCCCGAGGATCTCGACTGCTTCGCGCTGGCCGAAGACGAGCTGGAAGCCGCCGTCCAGGTGTTCTATGTCCGCAGGGGACGGGTAGTGGGCCGCAAGGGCTTCATCGTCGACAAGGTCGAGGACCTCGACCCGCCGCAGTTGCTCGCCCACATCCTCCAGCAGCACTATGCCGATGCCGTAAACGGCGTGCCCCCGACCATCCTCGTCCCGGGTGAGGTCGACGAGGCGCCCGTCGTCGAGGAGTGGTTGAGCGAACTTCGAGCAGGCGACCTGGTGGGCATGAGCGCTAGCGGTGGCCCCGGGCAGGCTGATGCGCGTACCGAATGGTGGGCGGCGACCCTGGAGCGCCGGCCGGAGCGAAGCGTGGACCCCAGGGCGGCCGGTGCCGGGCGCGTGACCTTACGTGCCCCGCAACGGGGGGACAAGAAGGCCCTGCTTGACATGGTGGCGAAGAACGCCGGTGAGGAGCTTGTGCGCCACCGCCTGCGGCGCTCCGCTGACCACAACGCCCGGGCGCGGGCGCTCAACGCCCTCCAGGACGCGCTGGACCTTCCGGAAGCACCTCTGCGCATCGAGTGCTACGACATGAGCCACCTCCAAGGCACCGACTACGTCGGCTCGATGGTCGTGATGGAGGACGGACTACCTCGCCCGAGCGAATACCGCCGGTTCAAGGTGCGCCATGTCCCCGGTAACGATGACTACGCGGCAATGGAGGAGGTCCTGACCCGCCGGCTGCGGGCTTACCTGTCCGAGCGGGAACTCCCCGTGGCCGAACGGGAGCGCAAGCGCTTTGCCTACCCGCCCCAGCTGTTGCTGGTGGACGGCGGCAAGGGCCAGCTCAACGTGGCGGTCAGGGTCCTGGAAAACCTCGGCCTGGACGACGAGATCCCGGTGGCATCCTTGGCCAAGCAGTTTGAGGAGGTCTACCTCCCCAGCGAGGAAGACCCGGTGCGCATCCCGCGCACGTCCGAAGCCCTCTACCTGCTCCAGCGCATCCGGGACGAGGCCCACCGCTTCGCCATCACCTACCATCGCCAGTTGCGGGGCAAGCGGATGACGGTTTCGGCGCTCGATGGGATCGCCGGGCTGGGGCCGGCCCGCAGGAAGCGCCTGGTGGCCGAGCTCGGCAGCATAAAGGCGGTCAAGGAGTCACCCAAGGAGGTCCTGTTGTCTTTGAGCTGGTTGCCCGGGCCCGTGGCCGAGGCGGTGTGGGCCAAGCTGCACGAGCCCACCCCAGCGCAGGACCGGGTAGACGCATGAGCGTGGGGCCTGAAGCCCTTCATGGCAGCACATCGCCCTTGCCCCCAGAAGCCGACCAGCTCTGGGAGGTGAACTCGAAATGGTGGCAGGAGGCTTTCACCGATGGCGCTGACGCGGAGTACGAGGAGCAGATAATCCCGCTGCTGCGCGAGTTCCTGATCGAGGCGCGCCCGGCGCGGGTGCTCGACATCGGTTGCGGGGAAGGGCAGCTGTCCAGGGTCGCTGCCGGCGTTCCCGGTGTCGACGAGGTCGTGGGCCTGGACCCGACCCGCTCGCAGTTGCAGGCGGCCGTGGAGCGCCAGCCGGGCTGTACCGGGGGCTCCCAAGGCGGCGCCGGTGCCCGTGCCGCCACGGTTAGGCCGCAGTACCTGAGAGGGACGGCCGGCTCCTTGCCCTTTGGCAGTGAGAGCTTCGACTGCGCTTTCGCTTGTTTGGTGTTCGAGCACATTGAGGGGACGGCGGAGGCACTGGCCGAGGTGGGCAGGGTATTGCGGCCCGGCGCCGGCTTCGCCCTGTTGCTGAACCATCCCCTGTTGCAAGCGCCGGGCAGCGGCTGGGTCGACGACCACATCCTGGGCGAGCAGTACTGGCGGATCGGGCCTTACCTGGCCGAGCACCACGCCGTTGAAGAGGTGGACAAAGATGTGTGGATCCCGTTTGTTCACCGGCCGTTGTCCGTGTACGTGAACGCCATGATCGCCGCCGGCCTGTACGTCACCCGGATGGTTGAGCCCCCACCGCCGGCGGGGTTCCTGGCCCGAGCGGACGAGTACCAGCAGGCCGCCGCCTTCCCGCGCCTGCTCATGCTCCAGGCCCGCAAACTGGGTGGTCTCTAGCGGCTCACGGTAGGAGCAGGTGCCACGTATAGGGCGTGGTGGTGGACACTTTGACGAGCCCCGAGCAATCCAAGATGGGGCGCGAGTACTCCGTACAGTCGCTCTGGATGTAGGTCTTACCTGCCGTCAATGCTGCGCGGGCGCGGGCTGCGGTGATCGCCCGGTAGATGCCTTTGCCGCGCCAGGTCTCGACAACGGCACCGCCCCACATGCCGGCGAACGCAGTACCGGGGACGAAGTCGACCCGGCCCGCTCCTACAAACGCACTGCCCGCTCGGGCGCCCCAAACCTGCGTGCCATCGTTAGCTACCCGTGCGACAAGTGCATCCGCTCGGGCGGAGGATGTGGTCGCACCGAAAACGCTGTCCTGCATGGCCGACACCGACCTCGGGCCACCCGCAGGGCATGCGGGGGCTCCGCCTCCTCGGTACGCAGCTGGTTGTCGTAGGCGCTCAGAAGATCTTCGGCTGTAGTCACGGGCTGAGCGCCAACCCGGCCAGCACCTTGGACAAGAGCGCGGGGTCGTGGCTGCGGCCGTCCGGGCTCGACAGGTCCGCTCTTACTACGGCAACTTGAGCCGCCGGCTCTTGCGGCAGGGCCCTGGCAGCGGGGGCGCCGACCGGGGTCGCCGGGTCGCAAACGATCGTGTCGAAGGCGACACCGTGAGCGGCCAGGGCGTCGAGGTGGGCTTGAGCGTCGAGGCCTGCTGTTTCGGGGATCTGGTAGTCCAGGTTGCAGACATAGATCCGCCCCCCCTTGCGCTCGGCAAGGGCCTGGCGCACTGCGGGCACGCTGCAAACCGCCAGGACGCTCGTGTACAGCGAGCCCGGCCCCAGTACGACCTGGTCGGCGCTTCGGATCGCCTCCAGCACCACCGCCGGCACCTCTGGGTCGGGAGGTTCCACCCAGACCCGAGCCAGTTTCCCTTCGCAGTGGGCGATCTTCGCCTGGCCTGCCACCTCAAAGACGCTCCCGCCGGGGCCGAGCGCCTCCGCTCGGAGTTGGACGGCTTCGGCGCATGCGGGCAGGACCCGGGCGCTCACTCCGAGCAACCGCCCCAACTCGTCCGCAGCGCGCCCGAGGTCGCCCAGTGTCTCCGCCAAACCGAGCACGACCAGGTTGCCCAGGGAGTGGCCGGCCAGCTCGCCTTCGCCGAAGCGGTAGTCCAGCACCTTGGCCCACATCTGCTGGTCCGCGCTGTCGCCGGCCAGGGCCAGGAGGCAGCGCCGCAGGTCGCCCGGCGCCGGGCCGCTCCACCACGCTCGCAGGCGACCGCTCGAACCCCCGTCGTCCGCTCCCGACACGACAGCGGTTACGTCACCTGCGTAGCGCGACACAGCGCGCAAGGTGACGGACAGGCCGTGGCCCCCTCCCAGGGCGACGACGCTCGGCCCGTTCGTACGCCCGGTCAATGGCTGTCCCGGCCGGCAGGCCCTGGGGTCGTCAACGGGCGACGTCGCGGTGGATCACCGCCGGGTTATACCCGGAAGCCCGCAGGTGCGCTGCTATCTCCTCTGCGAGGACGACGCTGCGATGCCGGCCACCAGTGCAGCCGATGGCGATGGTCAGGTAGCTCTTGCCCTCTCGGACGTACGCCGGCACTAAGAAAGAAAAGAGCTGGTCAAAGCGCTCGAGGAACTCTTTGGCTTCCGGCCGGTTCATCACATAACGCCGGACCGGTTCGTCCAAGCCCGTGAGCGGGCGCAGGTCTTCCACCCAGTGCGGGTTGGGGAGGAAGCGAACGTCGATGACGTTGTCGACATCGAGGGGCACGCCGTGCTTGAAGCCGAAGCTGATGACCTGTATCTGAGTGGACACGGCCTCCGGGCTGCCGAACAGGTCGCTCAAGCGCTCACGCAGCTGGTTCACGTTGAGATCGGTGGTGTCTATGACCACGTCGGCGATCTCTTTCATCGGGCCCAGGCGCTGGCGTTCGTCGGCGATGGCCTCCTGGACGCCCTCCTGGCCGAGCGGGTGCCGCCGGCGGGTGCCCTCGAAGCGCCTGACCAGCACCTCGTCGGTTGCGTCGAGGTACAGCACCTTGACGTGGTGCCCGCTACCGCGCAATTGCTGCACGGCAGCCTGCAACTCGCCCAGCTGGCCGGCGTGGCGCCCGACAACGAGGGCCACGCGCTGTACTTCGGGCCCGGGGCCAGAGACCAGGTCCACGACTTTGGTGATGAGGGCCGTGGGCAGGTTGTCCATGACGTACCAGCCGAGGTCCTCCAGTACCGCGCCCGTCTGGGACCTGCCGGCGCCCGAAAGGCCGGTCACGACAAGGAACTCGACCATGCCTCCTGTGTACCGCTTTGTCGCCCCCGTGTCCAGCATGTTCCCGGCGGGTGTGACCAATGCCCTTGCCGCGCTCGGACCTCTTCCCTGCGAGGCCCCCGGCCCGCTCGAATACAATTGGCCCTACAAAGACGATCACCGAGGAGTGAACACATGACTGTCAGGGTTGGGATCAATGGTTTCGGGCGTATCGGTCGTAACTTTCTCCGGGCGGTGCTGGAGCAGAACGCCGACGTAGAAGTTGTCGCTGCCAACGACCTCGCCGCACCGGCCAGCAACGCCCACCTGCTCAAGTACGATTCGACCTTCGGCGTGCTCAAGCACGAGGTCAAGGTGTCCGAGGACACGATCGCCGTCGGCCCCCACAGCTTCAAGGTGTTCGCCGAGAAGGACCCCGCCAACATCCCCTGGGGCAAGCTCGGCGCCGACATCGTCATAGAGTCGACAGGCAAGTTCACCGACGGTGAGAAGGCCAAGGCGCACCTCGAGAGCGGTGCCAAGCGGGTCATCATCTCGGCACCCGGCACCAACATCGACGGCACCTTCGTGGTCGGGGTCAACGACGACACCTTCGACCCCGAGAAGCACAAGATCTTCTCCAACGCCAGTTGCACGACGAACTGCTTCGTGCCGATGATCAAGGTCCTCGATGACGCCTTCGGCGTTGAGAAGGGCCTCATGACCACCGTGCACGCTTACACCAACGACCAAAACCTGCTCGACCTGGTGCACAAGGACATGCGCCGTGCCAGGGCCGCCGCCAACAACATCGTCCCTTCGAGCACCGGCGCCGCCCGGGCCACAGGCCTCGTGCTTACCAACATGAAGGGCAAGCTGGACGGCTCGTCCCTGCGTGTCCCGGTCCAGGACGGCTCCATCACCGACTTCACGGGCATCCTGGCCCGCGACGTCACGGTCGAGGAGATCAACGAGGCCTTCAAGAAGGCCGCCACCACCGGCCCCCTGTCCAAAGTCCTCGTCTACACCGACGAGCCGATCGTGAGCTCGGACATCGTTGGATCGCCTGCGAGCTGCACCTTCGACTCCAAGTTGACCATGGTCAACGGCTCGATGGTGAAGGTCTTCGGTTGGTACGACAATGAGTGGGGCTACTCGAACCGCCTGGTCGACCTGGCCGTCATCACTGGCAAGGCCTAGGGACGGGTCAGCCACCAAGTGAAGCTCCCTCAGCTCGAAGACCTCGGCCCGGTCGAGGGCAAGCGCGTCCTCGTACGTTGCGATTTCAACGTGCCGCTCTCCAACGGAGAGATCACTGACGACCTTCGGATCCGCCTCCCTATCGAAACTTTGACCTGGTTGCTCGACCACGGTGCGGCCAAGCTCACCGTGTGCAGCCATCTGGGCCGCCCTAAGGGCAAGCCGGACCCCAAGTACACCATTGAACCCGTGCGCAAGCGGCTCAACGAGCTGCTCGAAGAGCGCGGCGCTGACACCAGCCGCGTCGAGCTGCTGGAAAACCTCCGCTACGACGCGGGCGAGGAGGGCAACTTGCCCGAGCTCGTGGCTTCTTTGGTGCAGGGCCAGGACCTTTACGTGGACGACGCCTTCGGTGCGGTCCACCGGGCCCACGCGTCGATCGTGGGGCCGCCGCAGTACCTGCCTTCAGCAGCTGGACGGGTCCTTGCCCGGGAGGTCGAAGTGCTCTCGGGCCTGCTCGAGGAGCCGGCGAGGCCGTTCGTTGCCGTGCTCGGCGGGGCCAAGGTCTCCGACAAGCTGGGTGTGATCGACGCCCTGCTGGACAAGGTCGACACTCTGCTGGTCGGTGGGGGCATGTGCTTCACCTTCCTCGCAGCCCAGGGCTACGGCACGGGTGGTTCCCTCCTCGAGCACGACCAGGTGGAAAAGTGCGCGGGGTTGCTTGAGTCGGCGGCGTCGCGGGGCAAGCGGATCCTCGTCCCCACCGACATCATCGCCCTGTCGCCGGGGGGCGTTTTCGGTGCAGGCCGGGAGCCCGAGGGCGAGATGCGCCAGGTCGGCCCGGAAGTGCCGCCCGAGTGGATCGGTCTCGACATCGGCCCGGGTACGGCTGGCGCCTTTGCGGACGAGATCGCCGGCGCTGCGACCGTTTTCTGGAACGGGCCCATGGGCGTTTTCGAGGACCCGCGCTTTGCGGCAGGCACGCGCGCCGTTGCGGAAGCTGTAGCAGCGACGAAGGCCTTCACGGTGGTAGGCGGCGGCGACAGCGCCAGCGCTCTCAAGTTGTTCGGCCTCGACGACCAGGTCGACCACCTTTCCACCGGGGGAGGGGCCTCGCTCGAGTTGATCGAGAAGGGCGACCTCCCGGGTCTGGCCGCCCTGCGCGAGGCCGCTGCGCGCCAGCACTAGTACTCGCGCTACCGGCACCAGAGCACGCACTGCGTGCCGCTGGGGCCTCAATGCCACCAGTCGTGCCGCGCCCCGCGTGAGGGCGCGGCAGGCAACAGGACCACTTAGCCAAAACAGGAGGCCGCCGTGCCCACCCGCAAGCCGCTCATCAGCGGCAACTGGAAGATGAACTACAGCCACCTCGACGCTGTCCCGGTGGTGAAGAAGCTCATGTTCACTCTGCGCCCGGCGGACTACGAGCGTGCTGAGGTGTCGGTGCACCCGCCCTTCACTGCGCTGCGCTCCGTTCAGACCACATTGGAAGCGGACGGGAGCCCGATCTCCCTCGGTGCGCAAAACGTGCACCCCGCCGACAAAGGGGCGTTCACCGGTGAGATCAGCCCGTCCATGCTGGCTCGGCTCAATGTCAGCTACGTCATCGTCGGGCACTCCGAACGCCGCCAGATCCTGGGTGAGACGGACGAGTTCGTGAACCAGAAGGTGCTGGCGGTGCTGAAGCAGGAGATGGCCCCCATCCTCTGCGTGGGCGAGACCCTTGAAGAGCGCGAGGCCGGGATCACCGAAGAGCGGGTACTGGCGCAGTTGGAGGCGGACCTCGAAGGAGTAGCGCCCTCGGTGGCGCCGCGCGTTGTGGTCGCCTATGAGCCCATCTGGGCCATCGGCACGGGCCGCACGGCCAGCCCCGACGACGCTCAGGCTGTGTGCGGGGCGGTACGGACCTGGCTGGCCAAGCGTTTCGATGGCAGTGTGGCCGCAGCCATGCGCATCCAGTACGGTGGGTCGGTCACCGCCAAGAACGTGGCCGAGCTCATGGCCCAGCCCGACATCGACGGGGCCCTGGTCGGCGGCGCCAGCCTCGATCCAGAACAGTTCGCCGTCATCGCTCGCCTGGGAGCGATTGGCGACCAATAAGCGCAGGCCAGCCTGTCTTCAAGTGCCGCGCCTGCTTGGCGTGCCACTGCTGCTAAGTTGTCTCACCAACCGGTCGCCAGGTGCGGTCGGGACCTGAAGTACCAGTAAGCGAAGTTCCACTAATAGGAGGAGGTGCCGGCTAGTGGTGATCACGTGGTTGGTGATCGCGGTTCATATCGTGCTGTGCATCAGCCTGGTGGTCTCTGTTCTTCTCCACAGCGGGAAGGGCGGGGGTCTTTCAGAGATGTTCGGAGGCGGGCTCGGTTCTGCCGCAGCTGCATCCAGCGTGGTAGAGCGCAACCTTGACCGGTTCACAGTCTTCAGCGCGATCGCGTTTGCCTTCACGACGATCATCTTGGCGATCCGGTTGCAGTAAGCGCTGCCTGGCCTGTTACAGGCCGCCCAGTGCCGAGAGCACGGACCTGCCCCTTGCCGGGCACGTCAAGCTCAGAAAGGCGCAGGAATATGAGATTGGTCACCGTGCGACCGGCTAGCGCCGGCGCTTCGCGGCAAACCTCGGGCGCGAGCGAAAGGCCTTCGAAACCCGCCAGGCGGAAGTGGTCCCTTGTTGCGGCTGCACTAACTACGGCGGCGCTCTCTGTTGCAGGAACGGGCGTTTCCGGTGCGTCACCCGTCGGCGCCGGGCCTACTAATTACGGGCCCAACAGCCCCGTCTCGGCGGTCGGCCACAAAATAAGCGGGGGCACCGCGTATTTCATGGAGGGCCAGCAGGCCCCGCCGACGTACATCTTCCCCTTCATCAGCCCCCAGGTGTGCTCGACCATGAACTATGGCCAGCTCACCTACATGCTGTACCGCCCGCTCTACTGGTTCGGCAACAACAACCAGCCCAGTGTCGACTACAACTACTCGATCGGCAACCCACCGAAGTTCACGGACTCCGGTAAGACCGTGACTGTGACGTTGAAGTCCTGGCGTTGGTCCGACGGAGAGCAGGTGTCCAGCCGCGACGTCGAGTTCTGGATGAACATGCTCATGGCCAACAAGGCCAACTGGTGCGACTACACGCCCGGTTATTTCCCGGACAATGTCGCTTCAATTGCTTACCCGAACTCGAGGACCATCGTGTTCCACCTCAAGGCTGCGGCAAACCCGACTTGGTTCCTCTACAACGAACTGTCGCAGATCACGCCCCTGCCGATGGCATGGGACGTCACGTCATCGAGCGCGCCCACACCGACACCAAACGAGAAAAACCTTCCTGACACGACGGCCAAGGGCGCGGTGGCTGTTTACAACTACTTGAACACCCAGGCCAAGGACGTCACGACTTACGCCAAGAGCAAGTACTGGTCGATCGTCGACGGGCCGTGGAAGGTGCAGAGCTTTACCAGTACTGGCCAGGTGACCTTCGTCCCCAACCCGACCTATAGCGGATCGCCTAAACCGTCCTTGTCGAAGTTCGTCGAGGTCCCGTTCACGTCGGACGAGGCAATCCTTAATCAATTGCGCTCCCAGGGCCCCCGTGCGCTACAGGTGGCAGAGTTGCCGGACGACTACCTACCGCAGCTGCAGACGGTCGCGAACGAAGGGTATACACCGGTCAACTTCGCGAGTTTCTCCATCGCCTATTTCCCACTGAACCTCGGTAACCCCGTCTTCGGCCCGGCCTTCCGCCAGCTGTACTTCCGCCAGGCCTTCCAGCACCTCGTGGACCAGCAGGGTTGGTTGAAGAAGATCCTCAACGGTTACGGAGTGCCGACGTACGGCCCAGCCCCGCTGGCGCCCGTGAACACTTTCGCGGCCAAGTCGGAGTACCACAACCTTTACCCCTTCAGCCTGGGCGATGCTGCTTCCATCTTGAAGTCTCACGGATGGGCCAACGTCGCTCCCGGCAGGATCGCGTACTGCGCCAAGCCCGGTTCTGGGCGCGGGGAGTGCGGTGCCGGCGTCAAGAAAGGGCTCCAGCTGAAGTTCGGCTTGCTCTACCAGAGCGGTGTCGTCGTGACACAGGAAGAAGTCCTCGACTTGAAGTCGCAGGCGGCTCAGGTCGGCATCGACCTCGAACTGTCTTCCGCACCGTTCGCCCAAGTGGTCGGGAAGGCCATCAACTGCGGGCCCCATGGCTATGCGGCACCCACATCGAGCAAGTGCGCATGGACTGCTCTGGACTGGGGCGCGGGTTGGGTGTACGCCCCTGACTACGAGCCCACGGGTGAGTCGATCTTCGTCACCGGGGCCGGCGCCAATTTCTCAGGGTTCAGCGATCCCACCGCCGACAGGCTGACGTTGGCCACGACGACCGCCCCCGCGAACAAGACCATGGCTGCCCTGGCCACGTACGAGAACTACATGGCAAAGGAATTGCCGGTCGTCTACTTCCCGACGGCCACCGGCAACCCGACGTCCGCCTCCGTCGTGCTCGTGTCCAAGCACCTCGGCGGTTACACGAACAACGCATATACCAATCTCACGCCCGAGACCTGGTACCTGACCAAGTAACAGGTCCGAGAGCCGATGCTGGGGATGAGGAGCTTCTAGGTGACCGGGTACATAATCCGGCGCCTGCTGCAGGCAGTCGTGGTGCTGCTCGGCGTCACGATGCTCGTCTTTGGGATGGAGCACCTCATCTCCGGCGGCTCGAGCGGGATCGCACGGGCCATCCTCGGCCCGCGGGCCACGCCGCTGGCCATCACTGTCTGGGAGAAACAAAATGGCTACGACAGCCCGGTCTGGTACCAGTACTGGGTCTTCCTGCAGCACTTGTTGCAGGGGAACCTGGGTTTCTCCTACAAGTTGAACCGCAGCGTCGACAGCATCATCGCTAACGACCTGCCTCGTGACGTACTACTGGTCGGCACGTCGCTCGTGCTGGCGGTGCTGATCGCCATCCCCGTAGGCGTGGCGCAGGCCGTGAAGCGCAACCGTGCCGTCGATTACGCCGGCACGGCCACGGCGTTCGTGCTCTACTCGATGCCGTCGTACGCGCTGGGGCTCATCCTCGTCTCCGTCTTTGCGGTGGGCCTCAAGGTGTTGCCGCCGACCGCCCCTCAGGGCAGCAGCGTCGGGTCCCTGCTCGCCCACCCCGCCGGGCTGGTGCTCCCGGTGATCACCCTCACCCTGGTGACCTATGCCCTCTTCTCCAGGTACATGCGGTCCTCCGCCATAGAGACACTGGCTCAGGACTACATACGCACCGCTCGCGCAAAGGGGCTCCCCGAAAAGCTGGTGCTGTGGCGCCACCTGCTGCGCAATTCTTTGGTGCCTGTCACCACGCTGGTCGGGTTGTCCTTACCCGCCGTGCTTACAGCTGGCCTGGTGCTCGAGTACCTGTTCAACTTCCAGGGTCTCGGGCTCGAGTACTTCACGGCTGCAAGTACAGACGACTTCCCGGTCATGCTGGGCATAACCGTGTTGGTGGGCCTGGCCACGGTGATCGGGAGCCTACTGGCTGACATTTCGTACGCCGTGCTCGACCCTCGGGTGCGTTACTAGACATGGCCACACTCCCAGTGCACGCGGAGATCGAACAGGCGACCTCGTTGCTCCCGGAGGCTGCACACCGCCAAACCAGTATGGCCCGCCTGGTATTGCGCACCTTCGTCAAGAACAAGCTGGCGGTTATCGGCTTGGTCATAGTGGTCCTGATAGTGCTGTTCTGTTTCGTGGGGCCTATTTTTTACCGGACGGACCAGGTGTACACGAACATCATGGCCAGTAACGAGGGCCCCTCGTGGGGCCACCTGCTCGGCACGGACAACAACGGCTATGACATCCTGGGCCGGTTGATGGTGGGTGGGCAGAGCTCGATCGAGATCGGCCTTGCGGTCGCGGCTGTAGCCACCCTCTTCGGCGTTGTCTATGGAGCCATAGCCGGTTATTTTGGCAAGTTCCTCGACGCAATTATGATGCGGGTCGTCGACATCCTGCTTGCTGTACCTGTCGTGTTCCTTTTCATCTTCGTCTCACAAGCGATCTCCACGGATACCTTCCAGAAGTATGCCTTCTGGCTCCTGATCGTTGTGTTGTCCGGGCTCTCTTGGCTCGGCCCGGCTCGCCTGGTGCGAGGAGAAACGCTATCGCTGCGCACCCGGGAGTACGTGCAAGCCGTCAAGGTGATGGGAGGGCGCTCGCGGCGGATCGTACTGCGCCACATCATCCCGAACACGCTGGGGACCATCATCGTAAACGCAACCTTCCAGGTAGCCGATGCCATTTTGATACTCGCTGTACTGCAGTACCTCGGGTTCGCGCTGCCTCCGCCGGCGGCAACTTGGGGCCAGATGCTTTCCCAGGGCAGTACCTTCCTGGCGGACGGGTACTGGTGGCAGGTTTACCCGGCCTTGGTGGCGATAATCCTCGTTGTTGTGGCATTTAATTTCATCGGCGACGCGCTGAGGGACAGTTTCGAAGTCCGTCTCCAGGAACGTTGACAGGCGGAGGTTGATGGCTGTCCTCGAAGTCCACGACCTGCGGACCTATATCCGGTTGCGCGACCGCGTGGTGCGAGCGGTCGACGGCGTATCGCTACAAATTTCTGCAGGCGAGACCCTGGGGCTGGTGGGAGAATCTGGTAGCGGTAAGAGCATGACGGCGTTTTCGATCATGCGCCTGTTGCCGCCCGGGGGCCACATCGTGTCGGGTTCGGTGAAGCTGGACGGCCGGGATCTGGCTTCGATGAGCGAGCCGGAAATCCGCACTGTGCGCGGCAACTTCGTGGGGATGATCTTCCAGGACCCGATGACATCGCTGAACCCGACGATGCCCATTGGGCGTCAGATCGCCGAGAGCGTGGTCCTCCATCGGGGCGTTTCAAGGCAAGAGGCCATGAAGCGAGCGGTAGAGGTGCTCGGTCTCGTGGGGCTGCCGCGACCGGCCGAAAGAGTTGAAGATTACCCGCACCAATTGTCGGGCGGCCTGCGCCAGAGGGTGATGATCGCCATGGCGCTTGCGTGCGAGCCCAAGTTGTTGATCGCCGACGAACCGACCACGGCACTGGACGTAACCATCCAGGCGCAGATCCTCGCTTTGCTCGACGACCTCAAAGTTCGTCTCGGAATGGCCATCCTTCTCATTACCCACGACATGGGGGTCATTGCCGGCCACGCTGATCGGACCATGGTTATGTATGCCGGCAAGGTAGTGGAGTCCGCTGGTACGGAGAGCCTTTTTGCCGACGTCCGCCATCCCTATACCGAAGCGCTCTTGGCGTCGATCCCGCAACTGGACCAGAACAAGACCCAACAACTATATGCCATCCCCGGCCTCCCACCTGACCTGTCCCGGTCGTTGGTGGCGTGCCGGTTCAGCCCGCGATGCCGGTACGCGCAGGAGAAGTGCACCCTGGAGGAGCCAATCCTCGCAAGCACTGACCCGGCCCACCCTTATGCCTGCTTTTTTCCCGTGGTGCGCAGTGCCCGCGATCTGGCGGGGCACGGGGACATTATCGGTGCACCAAGGGCACCCGAGGCCACGAGCGACACCGTTACGGGCCGCGGGTCCGAGGCGGGGACCACATTGGCCCCTACCGGTGATGGGGCCGCTCACGAGCCGTCAGCGCCGGGCGGCGACGGTGTGCAGGACGAGAGCCTTGCCAATGTTATGCGGGTGGGTGTGACAAATGCGGAACTGGAAGCCAGTGC
>DASSZK010000204.1:0-7056 GCA_035702845.1 Acidimicrobiales bacterium | reverse complement strand
AAGGCCGCACGATCACCACTGATTACACGAGCCTGGGGGGCGCCAATGCGACGGCAAGGTTGCTGTCCAAGGAACCCCGCCCCACCGCGATCATTTACGACAGTGACATCATGGCCGTGGCAGGCTTGAGTACTGCCCAGGAGTTGGGCTTGTCGGTCCCCGAGGAGCTCTCCCTGGCATCTTTCGACGACTCCATTCTGTGCGAGGTGGTACGCCCAGCTCTAACGGCGTGTGCACGAGATGTCCAGGCGTACGGCGCCACGGCGGCACGGGCCTTGGTCTCGGTAATAGAGGGTGAAGATGTGCCCTTGCACGGGGAGCAGTCTTCCGTGCTTGTGGCTCGGGCCAGCACCGCAGAGGCCCCGGGGCGCGTCGGTGCCTGGGGAGGCCAGTGACGGCTACTTGGCCGCTACGCCGATCTCTGTCAGGCCTTTCAGCTCCTTTTTGAGGTCAGCGATCTCGTCACGAAGTCGCGCCGCGTACTCGAAGCGCAGGTCCGCAGATGCGTCCCGCATCTCTTCCTCCAGCGCTGCGACTAGCCGCGAAATGTCCGCCTTGGGCATTCCCGCCAGATCGGAGCGTGCCCTGTCGTGGCGCCGGCTGCGACGGTCCGAGCCGGGGACCGGTGCGGTCTCGCTCGCACCGGGGCCACCGGGGCGCCCGAGCATGACGAGGATGTCGCTCACGGCGCGGCGAACGGTCTGGGGGTTGATGCCGTTCTCGGTGTTGTACTCCTGCTGCAACTTACGCCGGCGATGGGTTTCGGAGATCGCCTTTTGCATCGAGTCTGTCATCTCGTCGGCGTACATGATGACGGCTCCATCGACATTGCGGGCGGCCCTCCCAATGGTTTGGATGAGGGAGGTCTCGGAGCGCAGAAATCCCTCCTTGTCAGCATCCAAAATCGCCACGAGGGATACCTCGGGCAAGTCGATGCCCTCCCTTAGAAGGTTGATACCGACCAGCACGTCGAACTGGCCGAGGCGCAGATCCCGCAGTATCTCGATCCGCTCCAGGGTGTCGATGTTGGAGTGCAGGTAGCGGACCTTGAGGCCCTGTTCCAGCAGGTAATCAGTGAGGTCCTCTGCCATCTTCTTGGTGAGGGTCGTCACCAGTACGCGGCCACCTGCCTCGATCCTCCGGTTGATCTCGCTCATCAAGTCGTCGATCTGGCCCTTGGTCGGACGGACCACCACTTCTGGATCTATGAGCCCCGTTGGGCGCACTATCTGCTGGACCACCTGCTGGGATACCGACAGCTCGTATGCAGCAGGGGTAGCCGACATAAAAATGCACTGGTTGACCCGCTGCATCATCTCCTCGAAGCGCAAGGGCCTGTTGTCGGCGGCGGAGGGAAGGCGGAAGCCATGCTCGATCAAAGTCTCCTTGCGCGACCGGTCGCCGTGGTACTGGCCGTGGAGCTGGGGGACGGCCACGTGGGATTCGTCGACCACGAGGAGGTAATCCTTGGGGAAGAAGTCGAGGAGGGTGTGAGGCGCCTCGCCCGGTGAACGCCCATCGATGTGGCGGCTGTAGTTCTCGATCCCTGAGCACACACCGACTTCTGCCAGCATCTCCAGGTCGTAGCTCGTGCGCATGCGCAGCCGTTGCGCCTCCAGCAGCTTGCCCTCCTTCTCGAAGTAAGCGAGGCGCTCCTGGAGTTCGGCCTCGATCCCTACGATCGCGGACTGCATGCGCTCGTCGCCGGCGACGTAGTGGGTCGCCGGGAACACGACGACCTCCTGCAGGTCGGCCAGGACCTCGCCGGTGAGCGGGTCGACGGCGGTTATCCGCTCGACCTCGTCACCGAACAGCTCCACCCTCAAGATGTGCTCCTCGTACGCCGGGTGAAGCTCGATGGTGTCGCCCCTGACCCGGAACTTACCGCGCACCAGGTTGGCGTCGTTGCGCTCGTACTGCATGTCCACCAGCCGGCGCAGCACTGCGCGCTGGTCGAGCTCCGTACCCGCTTGCAGGACGAGCATCTTGTGCGAGTACTCCTCAGGCGAGCCCAGGCCATAGATGCACGAGACAGACGCCACGACAATGACGTCGCGCCGGGTGAGCAGCGCCGAGGTAGCGGAGTGGCGGAGCCGGTCGATCTCGTCGTTGATCGAGCTGTCCTTCTCGATGTAGGTATCGCTCGAAGGTATGTACGCCTCGGGTTGGTAGTAGTCGTAGTAGCTGACGAAGTACTCGACGCGGTTGTCGGGGAACAGCTCCCGCATCTCGTTGGCGAACTGAGCGGCCAGCGACTTGTTGGGCTCGATGACCAGCGTGGGACGCTGCACCTTCTCGATGGTCCAGGCGATCGTGGCGCTCTTGCCGCTACCCGTGATCCCCAACAGTGTCTGGAACCGGTCGCCCCGCTCCACCCCCAGCGCCAGCCCTTCGATGGCTGCGGGCTGGTCACCTGCAGGCTGCCAGTCGGAAACGACGCGAAAGGGGGGCATGGAGCCATGGTACCGAGGGCCTGTGACCTCCTCGCCGGGACGAGGCCCGCATGCAGCCGCACGCTTGGTGGCCGCCGACCCTGCTGTGCGCGCCGCCAGCCGCTAGCGCCCTGTGCGGGGGCAGTATGCCCTTACAGTCCTCTGAGCCTGACAAGGAGCGCCACTATGGACTATTCCCGTCCCGCGCATACGACAACGGACGCCGGCATCCCAGCTGCGAGCGACGAGCATTCCCTCACCGTCGGGCCTGACGGGCCCATACTGCTGCAGGACCACTACTTGGTCCAGAAGATGCAGGCGTTCAACCGGGAGCGGGTTCCTGAGAGGGTCGTGCATGCAAAAGGTGGCGGTGCCTACGGGTTCTTCGAGACGACCGAGGACGTCTCTGAGCTCACAAGAGCATCGCTGTTCCAGAAGGGTAAGCGCACAGAGCTGTTCGTACGGTTCTCAACCGTGGCCGGTGAGCTCGGTTACCCCGACACCGTGCGTGACCCGCGTGGTTTTGCCATCAAGTTCTACACTGACGAGGGCAATTACGACATGGTCGGCAACAATACTCCGGTGTTCTTTATCCGTGACCCGCAGAAGTTCCAGGACTTCATCCATTCCCAGAAGCGGCGAGCCGACAACCACCTGCGCGACAACAATATGCAGTGGGATTTCTGGACGCTCTCGCCCGAGTCGGCGCACCAGGTCACTTGGCTTATGGGGGACCGAGGGCTGCCCAAGACGTGGCGCCACATGAACGGTTACTCAAGCCACACCTACATGTGGCTCAACAAAGGTGGCGAGAAGTGCTGGGTGAAGTACCACTTCCATTCCGACCAGGGAGTGGAGCACCTGGCTCAATCAGAAGGCGAGCGTATGGCCGGGGAAAATCCCGACCACCATGTCCAGGATCTTTATCTGTCCCTAGCCAGGGGCGATCACCCGTCCTGGACGCTCTACATACAGGTAATGCCCTTCGAGGACGCGGCTCACTACCGTTTCAACCCTTTTGACCTGACCAAGGTGTGGCCCCATGGTGATTACCCGCTCGTGAAAGTAGGCCGTATGGTCTTGGACCGCAACCCGGCCAACTACTTTGCCGAGGTCGAGCAATCCACGTTCGAACCCAACAACATGGTGCCAGGTGTCGGCGCGAGCCCCGACAAAATGCTGCTGGCCCGCATGTTCAGTTACCACGACACCCACCTGCACCGGGTCGGGGCCAACGCCGGTCAGTTGCCGGTAAATTTCCCCCGCAACGCACAAGTGTACAGTTACAACCGTGACGGTGCCATGCGTTATTCGAACCCGGGGGACCCTGTTTATGCTCCCAACTCGGTCGGTGGCCCCGTGGCCGACGCGCAAACGTTCGGGACCGACCCGTCGTGGCATGTGACCGGAGACCTCGTAAGGGCGGCCTACTCACTCCACGCGGAGGATGACGACTTCTCCCAGCCCAACACACTGATCAACAAGGTGATGGACGAGCCGGCGCGAGAGCGGCTGGTCTCGAATGTTGTCGGGCATGTCAAACAGGGTGTGACGGAGCCAGTGCTGTCGCGGGTCATGGAGTACTGGCGCCGGATCGACAAAGTGGTAGGGGACAGGGTCGCCGAACGCCTGGGCCCGTAAGCCCGGCGGTTCCTACCCACGTTCAGTCTGAGGGCGTGCGCCGGGCACCGCCGCATGCTCGGACAGCCACGTCCAAAGGCTGTCGATCGCATGTTCTAGCTCGAGCAACGACCCTGAGTTGTCGAGGACCCGATCGGCGATCGCATAGCGCTCGTCATCAGTTGGTTGAGCGGCGAGCCTCGCAAGGATGTCGGCTTCGGCCATCCCCCTGCTCACCGCCCGGGCGACAGCCACTTGGGTAGGGACGTCGACGAGCACGACAGCATCGAAGCCGTACTCCGAGGCCCTGCGCTTGTCGAGAAGCGGGATCTCAACCACAACGACAGGGCTTTGCGCACAGCGACGAAGCAGCGCCACTTCTTGTCGGATCCGGGGGTGAGTGATGTCCTCTAGCCCTTTGCGCAGGTCGGGCGAGGTGAACACCAACCGGCTCAATGCCGCCCGGTCGAGTGAGCCATCAGGGGCTCGGACTGCCTCTCCGAACAGGGCTAGGACTTCCCTCGTCGGCTCCGCGCCTGGCGAGAGGACCTTACGTGCCACGGCATCGGTGTCGATCACGTCAGCTCCCCGCGCTCGCAGGGCCCTGGCGACGGTGGACTTGCCCGATCCGATCTTGCCGGTCAGCCCGACGCTCAGCATGTCAGCGGAGGTCGGGCTGGCGCGTCACTCCTGCGTCACTCCTGCGTCACTCCTCGGTGGCAGGCACCGGCTCAACGGCGGCAACAGCATCGGCTCCAGCAGAGCCGCCCGCCGGCTCCTCGCCGCTGGCACTGTCACTGGCCGCCTCGGCGGTCGGCGCGCTGGCCGGTCCGGCCGCGGCTGCTGCCTCGCCGGCCCCGGCTACCTCGGCAGTGCCGGCTGCGCTCGGGTCCAGGCCGGCCTGCAAAGCCTGCTCTTCGAGGTAGCCCGCCCATGCGGCTTGGGCTTCGGACTCGGGCTCGAAGGCGGTGAAGCCAGCGGCGCCGATGTAATTGCCGTGCTCGTCGTAGGCGTGCTCCCCGAATGCCTCGCGGTACTCGGCAGCCACCTCGCCGCCCTCCGCTGCCTGCTTGATGGAGAGACTGATCCGGCGCCTGGCAAGGTCGATGTCGATGATCTTGACCCAAAGCTCCTCGCCCGAAGTCACAACCTGATCAGGCTGGTCGACGTGGTGAACGGCCATCTCCGAGATGTGGACAAGCCCCTCTATGCCGTCGCCGACCTGGACAAAGGCTCCGAAGGGTACGAGCTTGGTGACACGGCCGTAGACGAGCTCGCCTACGCGGTGGGCATTGGCGAACTCCTGCCAAGGATCGGCTTGCGTCGCCTTCAGCGAGAGGCTGATGCGTTCGCGATCGAGGTCCACGTCGAGCACCCGAACGGTGACCTGGTCTCCGACCTGCACTATCTGACCTGGGTGGTCGACGTGCTTCCACGACAGCTCGGACACGTGTATGAGGCCGTCCATCCCGCCGAGGTCCACGAAGGCACCGAAGTTGACCACGGAGGAGACCACGCCCTTGCGCACCTCTCCGGGCTTTAGGTTGGTGAGGAACTCGTCGCGTTGCGAACGCTGGGCTTCCTCGAGGTACGCGCGCCGGGAGAGGACCACGTTGTTGCGGTTCTTGTCCAGCTCGATGATCTTCGCCTCTAGCTCGCGACCGACGTAGGGCTGCAAGTCGCGCACCCGCCGCAGTTCCACCAACGAGGCCGGCAGGAAGCCGCGAAGGCCGATGTCGAGGATGAGACCGCCCTTGACCACCTCTATGGCCAGGCCACGCACCGTACCGTTGCGCTCCTTGACCGCCTCGATCGTGCCCCAGGCACGCTCGTACTGTGCCCGCTTCTTGGACAGGACCAGCCGGCCTTCCTTGTCCTCTTTTTGCAGGACGAGAGCCTCGATCTTGTCACCGAGCGAAACGACCTCATGGGGGTCCACGTCGTGACGGATGGACAGCTCCCGCGCCGGTATCACACCCTCCGACTTGAAGCCGATGTCAAGCAGTACCTCGTCTTTGTCGACCTTGACCACCGTCCCGGAGACGATGTCGCCATCGTCGAACTCGACGATCGTGCCGGCTATGGCGTCTTCAAAGGAGGTCCCGTCTAGATCGTCGGAAACGACTTGGCGCGGGGTGTAGGCACCGGTCTCGTCGAAAGTGCCCATTTCGGTGGCGCCGGCCTGGTCGGCGGCAGCAGAGGCACTGGTCGGCGGGTGGAGGTCGGACATAGGGATCAGTACTTCCTTGACGGTTGAATTGGCCTGCAGGAGCGCGCTCCATGGCGCGCCTCCGCATGCTACACCCTCGAACGCGCCGAGGCCTTTCGGGGCCCGGCCACCCCCAGGAGCGGTCATGTACGACGTCTAACTGCAGCGACGCGTAGCCCTGTCTGAGCACGAGCGCTCGTGCCGCGGGGAACGCCATGCGGTCGCCTAGCGTTAGCACTCTGTGAACAAATTCTCTGCAGTCGCCATCGCTGGTGGGGCGTTGCTGCTGGCGGCTTGTGGCGGCAAGGCGGCGTCAACCAGCACCCCGACCTCCACCTCGACGACTAACGCGGGGTCGAGGACCACCGGTGGTGCCCTGGCTCCGGCGGCGAGATCGGCCAGCACATCCTCGAAGAGCACGACTACCTCGACGACGTCCACGAGCAGTACAACGACGACGACGGTGGTCACCAAGCCGCCTATCGGTGGGCCAGTACCGCCGGGTTTCTCGCCCGTTTCGTTTACGGCGGTCTCGCCGCAACAGTTCTGGTTGCTTGGTTCCGCGCCATGTTCGAACCCTGTTTGTACTTCGATCGTGCGGACCACGGACGGTGGCGCACATTTCGTCGGGGTGCCCGCTCCCCAGGCACCGCTCGTCAGCGGGGGTGCTGCCTCGCCAGGCTCGGCTATCGACACCTTGCGGTTCGCCGACGCCCTGGATGGTTACGCCTTCGCTTCTGGCCCGGGTGGCCCGCTATGGGAGACGCACGACGGTGGCGCGCAGTGGTCTCAGCC
>DASSZK010000113.1:0-3666 GCA_035702845.1 Acidimicrobiales bacterium | reverse complement strand
GCCAGGTCGCCCACGAGGCCAACCTTCGAGAACGCTTGGAGGACTGGGCCCGCGCCGGGGCCGGCGCGGCCGGGCTAGGCGAGGGGCGCCTGGCCGAAGTCTTCCAGCGTGTGGTCATGCCGCCGTCTGGATCCGCCTGAGCGGTCCGACGATGCGCATCGCCACCTGGAATGTCAACTCGTTGAAAGTGCGGATGGAGCGCGTGCCTGAGTGGCTCGCTTATGCCAAACCCGACGTCGTTTGCCTGCAAGAGACGAAATTGGCTGACGCCGCCTTCCCGCACATGGCGTTCTCGGCGTTGGGTTACGACTCGGTGCACCACGGGTCGGGCCAGTGGAACGGCGTGGCCATCCTGTCGCGAGTGGGCATCGGCTCGGTTGTGACCGGCTTCGCTGACGGGGCCGGCCCCGACCAGGACACACGCATTATCACGGCGTCGTGCGGCGGCGTCGTTGTGTCGAGCGTCTACGTCCCGAACGGTCGCAGTGTCGGCTCTGAGCACTATGTCTACAAGCTCCAGTGGTTGGACAGGCTTCGAGCTCACCTGGATGCAGTCGGCTCGCCGTCCGGCGCAGTGGCAGTCTGCGGGGACTACAACATCGCGCCGGCCGACATCGATGTCTGGGATCCCGCTGTGTTCGCCGGCTCCACCCACGTGACAGCGCCGGAGCGTGAAGCGCTGGGGCGTTTGGAGGAATGGGGTTTGGTGGACGTGTTCCGCCGTTTGTGGCCAGGTCCGAGGCTTTACAGCTACTGGGACTATCGCGCCGGGGACTTCCATGAGCACCGGGGCATGAGGATCGACCTTGTGCTGATGAGCCGCCCTTTGGCCGATGCTGCGCAGTGGGCGCTGGTGGACCGGAACGAGCGTAAGGGGAAGCAACCCTCGGACCACGCGCCGGTCTTCGTCGATGTCGACTGGCCCGGCTGACCGGCACAATCGCGCCCTACGGGTTGCGCCTAGGGCGCCCGCGACTTACTTGCGCCTGGCCTGCCTGGTGGAAGGCGGTTTGGCTGTGAGCCTCAGCGTGAGCCGATGCCGATCCGCGGGCGCAGGCCCGGGCCGATCATGGCAGGGCTGGCGTCCAACCATGGGCGGGTAAGCGTCGGGAGGAGCGAAGGCCCCTCGAGCTCCCATTCCCAAGGAAGAGGGAGTGCCGCCGAACCGCTGCCCTTCAACGGCTTGGGCTTGCGAGGCTTCACCGCTCCGCTGCTGCCACCGCGGCCTCGGTAAACGATAAGACCGCTCACCGGGTCGGGCACCGACTCGAGAGCCGCCTGTACATGGGGCTGTGCGCGCCAGACATCCCAGGAGCGGGTGTCATCGAACTGAAGCTCGAGCACCACTCCCCAAGGATGGTGGTGCCAGCTCCAGTCCTTCGCTCCCATGAGCAGAGCAGACTCCAATAGAGGGTCGCCATGAACCTCGGCCCACAGCGATGCCGACGATGCACCGTCGAACACCTCGATCGAATACCACTCGGACATGTTTAAACAGCTTACCGCCCCACGCTGCGCGCGTCTACAGGGCCGTTGTCTGAGCGCGCTTTTCTGGCTCGCGCGCAGTATGCGTGATCTAGAACACTCTTTGTGAGATCGGCAAGCGGCAGCGGCCGCGCTCACCCGGTTCACCCCCGATACGAGTGCACAGGCCCCCTGCAATTGACGGTGTAGCGGCCAAGCCGCAAAGCCGTCCAAGCCGGAAAGCCGTCCGGCCCCAAAGCGCCGCTGCCGGCACTCTTCGCGGCGCTCTGTCATCCTCGAAACCCCCTAGCCAGACAACACCGCCGGCTCCGCTTACCATTGCCCCGAAAGTCAACTTTCAGCGCACACAAGCCGTCACAAATCCGGGTTCTTGAAAAGAGGGGGTGCCCGATGAAGCGCACGTGGTCGGTCGCGTTGGGCCGCCTTGCGCGCCCGGGGAAAAGTGCGCCTGGGGGCAGGCGGCACTCTTGGCGCATGGTCGCTGTCGCCACGCTGTGCCTAGCGGGCTCCGGTGCCGTGGCCGTGGGCGGTGCTCTGGGAGTGAGCGGGGCGACGGCACAGGCTCAAGGCCAGGGCGTGAGCGCCGGTACGCAGTCTGGCGGGGGCCAGGCTTGCGCCCTCACGCCCAGTGCCGCGGGCTGCACCCTGTCAAGCGTCGCGCTCGATCTCCAAAGCCTCACCGCATGCACCGCCGGATGCACCGGCTATGTCGTGGCCGTGGGAGCCACCGTGGAGCTGCCTATCGTTGCCACGTGGTCCGACGGCACAAGCGGCCCGCTCGACGTCTTGGCTGGCAGTACCGGGCCTCAGGTCAGTGTCGTCTCACCCCCCGGTCCCGCCACTGCCTTGGCGCCGCCGGCTGTAGTCAACGAACCTGGCAGCAACGGCAGCAACGGCAGCATCGCCACGCTCGTCACCGTGGCACTGGCCCCGACCACGTCGCCCATATCGCTGACAGTGTCGTTCGAGGGGTTGTCCTCCGCCCCCATCGAGCTCGGCGCCGTACCTGGCGCTGCTACATGCGGCGGTCCTGGTCAACCGGCGTGCACCCCCGTCAACGCTGCGCTCGTCCAAGTCTCAGAGCCGGTCCTCACCGGAACTGCCGGCGTTGTGCCGCCTGGGGGTTTTGTTGCAGTGTCACAGGCTGTAGATCCCGCTGGCGGTGACGTGGTGACCGGGGCCATCTGCTACTACCAAACCCCTGATGGGACAGCGCCGGGTTGCGGCTCGGCCCCCACCGGGCTGCCGGCCCAGGCGTCCCCGAGCGGCTGCGTGCTCAACAGTGCGGGGCCCTGTGATGTCGCCGCCGCTTGGAGCACGGCGGCCTCGCCGGACACGCTCACCTATTTTCCCCCTGCCGGTTGGGCGGTTGCCTCCGCCTCAGGGTGCGGCGGCACCGTCGGCCCTAACCCCCTGGCGGCCACATGCACGTTGGCGCCATCGGCTGGTTCAGGCATAGCGGATGTCGAGTTCTATATCGAGCCGCTACCCGTTCTACAGGTGGAGGCGCAGGGCCCCCCCGAGCCCGCTGTTTACTGCGGATCCGGCCCATGCCCCGGTTTGTCGCCTGTCTACGACGACGACGTAATGAACGGTGTGGTGGCCACGATTGGAAGCGCGAGTACGGGTTGGGCGTGGTGCACATTGTCCGGTGGGGTGGCGGGTGAGCTGGGGATGGACCAGCCAGCTACATGCCAGATGGCGTTGGTACCCGGCAGCTACGAGGTAGCGATCCCCACGGCAGTAGCCTCTGGCACAGGCGAGGTCGGCGTCCCCTACGCATACGTAAACGGCCCTGGCACGCAAACGGTCACCGTGCCCGGCGCTCAAGCGGGTGTCAACGCGAGCGTTTCGTTCACGACCGCCTACGAGCCGCAACTGGAGATCGAGGTGACCGGGCCACCGGTCCCTTGCGAGTACTACTTCTGTGACGGGCTCTCGCCCACGGTGTACGACAATGCCTCGCTGGACGGGGACGTCTTGGACGTAACCCCAGCCCTGCCAGTCGGGGGTAGCACGGGTGCGGCGCCTCAGCCAGGCGGGGGAGCGCAGACATGCGTTTTAGGGGGCGGGACGGTAGGCGACGGCAGCACCATGGGTGCGCCGGCCTACTGCCAGCTTTACGTGCCCCCTGGCGCCTACACTGTCTCTCTTCCGGCCACGCTGGCCACACCTACCAGC
>DASSZK010000339.1:0-4503 GCA_035702845.1 Acidimicrobiales bacterium | reverse complement strand
AGCGACGCCGTTCGCCACCTGGGTGGTGATGAGAGCCGACGGGCTGTCTGCTACATCAGAGGCGATCTCGATCCCGCGCCGGATGGGCCCGGGGTGCATCACAAGGGCGGAAGGGCTGAGCAGGCCGGCCCGCGCCGACGTCAGGCCGTAGGTAGCCGTGTACTCGCGCACCGAGGGCAGGAACTGCTGGTCCATCCGCTCGTTTTGTAGCCGCAACAGGTACGCCACGTCGGTCTTGGCCAGCGTCGTGTCGATGTCGTGGCTGACCTCCACCGGCCATCCTTCCAGTGACGGAGGCAGCAAGGTCGGGGGCGCAACCAGGGTCACCTGAGCACCGAGGGCCGAGAAGGCTGCTGCGCCAGAGCGCGCCACCCGGCTGTGGCGGATGTCGCCAATTATGGCGATGCGCAGCCCGGAGAGCACCTGAGGGCGCCTGCTTCGGACTGCGTCGCTTACGAGAGCGGAGCGGCTGATCGTGTAGCAGTCGAGCAGGGCCTGCGTCGGGTGTTCGTGCGCTCCGTCCCCGGCGTTCACGACGTTCGCCCCAGACCCCGCCTGAGCGAGCCAGCCGGCGATCTGGTTGGGGGCACCCGCGCAGGCGTGGCGCACGACAAAGGCGTCCGCGCCCATGGCCTCCACTGTCAGCACCGTGTCGCGCAGTGATTCGCCTTTGTTGACCGAGCTCGATGAGCTCGTAAAGGTCATCACCTCAGCAGAGAGCCGCTTGGCCGCCGCCTCGAAGGACAAGCGCGTCCGGGTTGAGTCCTCGAAGAAGGCGGATACCACGGTCTTGCCCCGCAAGGCGGGCACACGCGGGATGGGCCGGCGCGCCACCTCGACAAATGTGTCGGTCAGGCGCAGGACCTCGTCGATACCTTCGGCCCCGAGATCGGCCACCGAGAGGAGGTGACGGGTCAAGGCGCAGAACCCTGCGGTTGTGCCCCGACGTTCCCGGTAACCGCGTGCTCGGTAACGGCGTGCTCGGTATTGGCGTGCTCGGTATTGGCGTGCTCGGTATGGGCCTGCTCGGTATTGGGGTCACTCGCGACGAGGTCGCCGATGACGACGCCGTCGGCGCTCACGTCCACCATTTCCGTACGCCTGGTGGGAAGGTTCTTGCCTACGTAATCGGGCCGCAGAGGCAGTTCCCGGTGCCCCCGGTCGACAACGACAGCGAGCTGGACCGACGCCGGCCGGCCGATGTCCCACAGGGCGTTCAGTGCCGCCCGGACCGTACGCCCGGTGAAGAGCACGTCGTCGCAGAGGACCACGGCCGCACCGTCGATGGGCACAGGGATCTCCGTCGCCGCCATCGGGACGAGCGGCCGCATGCCAATGTCGTCGCGGTAGTAGGCGACGTCCAGCGTGCCAACGGGGACAGGGGTACCGGAAACCTGAGCGATCACCTCTCCCAGGGAACGGGCGAACCATACACCGCCGGTTTGCAGCCCGAGGAGGACGACGCTGGCCGCTCCCCGGTTGTGCTCGAGGACCTCGTGAGCAATACGTCGTGTCGCCCGCCGTACGTCCTCGGCGTCCATAACGACAGCCCGGCCGCGGAACTCCGCCCCGCGGGGGCTGACCAGCGCGCGCTCGCGCTCGCCCAAAGAGCCTGCTCCTTCCTCCCGTGCCAGCCTCACGGGACTGGCTTCACGGTCAGACGGTGATCTTAGCGCCCGCCGCAGGACAGCCGCACGGTCGCGTGGGCTTCACGCCTGTGCAGCGGTTCTATTTGGTCTGCGACCGCCAACGTGTCCCAAGGCGAGCCCTAGCCGGGGCGCGGGACGCTCCCGGTTTGTTCGTCTGGGCGCAGCTCATGCGCGATAGCGGCCAGCATCCCGTTGACGAACCCCGAGGACTCGTCGGTCGAGTACTCCTTGGCCAGCTCCACGGCCTCTGAGATGACCACGCTCGTGGGGACGTCCGGGCACCACCCCAGCTCGTAGGTAGCCATGCGCAGCAAGGCCCGGTCCACGACCGGCATCCGGTCCAGCTTCCAGTCGATGGCGCGCCGGACCAGCACGTCATCGATGCGCTGGCGGTGCTCGTCAACTCCGAGGGCCAAATTGGAAGCGTACGGCAGAGGATCCAGGGGCAGCTCGGCCAGGATGGCGCTCACCGGTTGCTCCTTCAGCTCGCTCTCGTAGAGCAGCTCCAGGGCGCGCTCGCGCGCGCTTCGCCGGCCACCAGTGCTCACCACCACACTTGGCCCTCCCCGAACCCGCCCTGGGGGGGCAGGTTCAGCTCCCGACGCGGGTCAGGTACTCGCCGCTACGCGTGTCGACCTTCACCTTGTCGCCCTGGTTGACGAACAGGGGGACCTGAACGGTGAGACCGGTCTCCAGTGTGGCCGGCTTGCGAGCCCCTGAGACACGGTCGCCCTGCACACCCGGCTCCGTCTGGGTCACGGTCAGCTCGACTGCCGCCGGGAGGTCCACGCCGACGATTTCGCTCTGGTAGAACTGCAAAAGAGCGGAGTCGCCCTCTTTCAGGAAATTGGCTGCGCTGCCCAGCGACTGGCGAGGGGTGTTGAGCTGTTCGTAGTCGCTGTTGTCCATGAACACGTACGATTCGCCGTCGGAGTACAGGTACTGCATCTCGCGCTTGTCGATGATGGCCTGGTCCAAGCGTTCGTCAGCCCGGTAGGTGCGGTCGATCACGGCCCCCGTGCGGACATTTTTGAGCTTGGTGCGCACGAAGGCACCGCCCTTGCCCGGCTTCACGTGTTGGAACTCGACGACCGAGAACAGCCCTTCGGGCAGGTTGAGCGTCATCCCGTTCTTGAGGTCGTTCGTCGAAACAGCGGCCATGTCGGCGCCCTTCTCCAGTCTGTTTTGTCTCGTGCTGTGCGGCTAGGTTTTCGTCAGGTGGTCCTGGCCCGAGCTCCCCGTGCCGAAGGTCGGCGAACGTGGGCTACTTGGGCGCCAGCGTCAAGGCCCGGCAGCCGTCTTCAGTAACGACGACGGTGTCCTCGGTGCGGGCCCCGCCTACCCCAGGCAGGTACACGCCAGGCTCGACGGTGATGACCTGACCAGCTTGGAGTATATCCGTGGAGGGCGCGGACAGCCAAGGTGCCTCGTGGATATCGAGACCGACCCCGTGCCCCGTACCGTGCACGAGAAGCTCCCCCATGCCGGCGCGTTCCAGGACGGCCCGGCAGGCGGCGTCGACCTCGGCGGCGCACACCCCCGGGCGCACTGCTGCCAACCCCGATTCCTGGCTGGCCGTCACCACCGCCATAGCCTCGCCCAACCAAGCCACAGACGGGGCCCCTCCGCATGCCGCCCCACTCCCCGCAACCAGGGTCCGCGTCATGTCCGAGCGGTACCCCGCCACCTCGGCCCCGAAGTCCACGACCACGACATCGCCCACCTCTATGCGCCGGGCTCCTGGCTGGTGATGGGGTTCTGCACCGCCGGGCCCGCAAGCCACGATCGTGTCGAACGCCGGCTTGGTGGCGCCCAGACGACGCATCTCGGAGTCGAGGGCCAAAGCAAACTCGGCCTCTGTCGGGCGCTCCCCCAGCAGTGACAGCAGGCCCTGCAGAGCACGGTCGGCCACGCCCGCAGCGGCCTGGACGCGGGCTATCTCGCCGTCGTCTTTGACAAGGCGAAGCTCCTCGACCAGACCACGTGCGGCGACGAGCTCGCACTCAGGTGCCCACTCGCCGGCGAGGCGCATCTGGCGTCCCCAGCTGACATGGTCAGCCTCCAAGCCCACCTTCCCCGCCTTACGGGCCAGTTCACCCAGCAATGTCCACTGGTCAGCATCACCGGCCACAACGAGGCGGGCCCCGCCCGAACAGTCCATCTCGAGGGCCGCCTGCTCCCGGTACCGGCCGTCGGTTACCAGGACCGCGTCATCGGGCGTTACGAAAAGCTTGGCTGCCGAGCCGGTAAAGCCCGTCAGGTATCGGATGTTGACCAGGTGAGTGACCAGTAGAGCACCACACCCGGCCTTTTGGAGGCCGGCGCGCAGCCTGGCCAGGCGCCCCGGGACGTCCATGCTCGGCAGGCCGGCGGCACTGCCCGGGCCATCCGGCACAGGCCCTGACAGAACAGGTCCGGACGGAACAGGCACGCGTGGCGGGGGTGATGGTTGCATGGGTGGCGGGGAACCACTATCCGAGCTACAGGCGTTCACCCGTCCAATCGTGGCACTGTTGTCGGGCGATGAGCCACCACGACCGCAAACCCGTGACCCAGCCGCCCCTGGCACGCCTGCTGCTCTCTGCTCCCGACCGGCCCGGGCTCGTGGCCGCGGTGGCCGAGTTCATCTACCGCCACGGTGGCGACGTCACCCAGGCAGACCAACACAACGACGAGGAAGAAGGCATGTTCTTCCAGCGGGTGGAGTTCCGCATGGACCGCTTCGACCTTGATCGGCGCCAACTGGCGGAGGCCTTCGGCGAACTGGGGGCGCCGCTTTCAATGACCTGGACCGTCCGGTACTCCGACGACGAGCGCCGGGTGGGGGTCCTGGTATCACGCCAGGCGCACTGCC
>DASSZK010000160.1:0-7155 GCA_035702845.1 Acidimicrobiales bacterium | reverse complement strand
AGCTTGGCCAACGACCATGAGCGAACCGGAGCGCTACGCTAACGCCATGGCGAGCGACAGCCCGCCGGCCCCCGGCCCCACCGAGACCTACTCCTCAACGGAGCCGCCATTCTCGCGTGATCCGGCCTCGCGTGATCCGGTCTCGAGCCACCCAGCCCCGACCGGTCCGGAGGCCGCACCGGGCACCAAGTCAGGGCTTGGCCAGCAACCGGACCTCGTCGACGACCAGGTCGTGCCACCAGGCAAGGGGTCGCGAGCGCGCCGGGCGATGTACGAATGGGGCATCGTCATAGTGGCTGCGCTGGTAGCCGCTGTGGTCATAAAGGCCGTGGCCATCGAGGCATTTTTCATCCCGAGCGCCTCGATGGAACCCACCCTTGTCCCCGGCGACCGGGTCCTGGTCAACCGTCTGTCGTACGACTTGCACGGTGTGCACACTGGCGACGTGATCGTGTTCCGCCGGCCGCCTGCGGACAACTCCACCGACAGTGACCTAATTAAGAGAGTCATCGGTTTGCCTGGTCAGACGATCGACATACGCAACTGTGGCGTTTTCGTCAACGGCAAGGAGCTGGCCCAGCCATACCTGCCCAAGGGATGGCAGAACCCGGCGTCAGAGTACTGCACCACGACGGTTTCGGCGCCGGGTACTGCCAACCTTCCCAACCCGTTCCGCGTGCCGGCCCACTCCTATTTCGTCATGGGCGACAACCGCAAGGACTCAGATGACTCCCGTTACTGGGGCTTCGTGCCTGGCAATTACATTGTCGGACGCGCCTTTGCCCGTATCTGGCCAGTCAACCGCATCGGGGGTTTGTAGGGGCCCTTGGTTTTGTAGGGCGTCCGGCGTTTGTAGGCTCCGGGGGCCCGGGGGCGGGGAGCCACCTGCGCACGGCTACGCTTCGGCCCCTTCCGAGTCGTCCCCGGCCAGCACCCTGTAGAGCCGGCGCCGGGCTTCATCCAGGATTTTGACGGCCTCAGCGCGTTCCCTGTCGTCGCCGGCAGTTATGACCTGGCGAACGACCGGCATCAGCTTACGGATGGCTTGTCCGAGCTCGCGTGCACCGGCCGGTGCACCTGAGTTGAACTGTTCCCAGGGTTTGGGGCCTTTGGCAAGCTCCTCGGCCTGGCGGGCCCCTTCTTCGGTCAGCCGGAACCGGCGCTTTCCTCCCGGGTCCTCGCCGTCAGCGACCACTACCCCTTCGTCCTCGAGCAGCTGGAGAGTGGGATAGACCGAACCGGGGCTCGGTCGCCACATACCGTCCGTGCGCTCAGCCAGCTCGCTGATGATCTCGTAACCGTGCATGGGCTTTTCCGTCAAGAGCACGATGACCGCGCTGCGCACATCGCCGCGCCTGGCTCGGCGCCACGGTCGACCTGCCCCTGGCCCTCCACCACCCCACGGCCCTGCGGGGCCACCACGTATGAAGCCGCCCGGCCCTCCGAACAACGCTGCCCATGGTGGGCCTCCCCACGCCCCCGGACCTTCATGGTCCCCGTGCTCGTGCCCATGCTCGGGCCCGAACCCGTGCTCGTCGTCGTGACCGGGGTGCCCATGCCCTTTCGGCCCTCTTCCGTGGCCGCCTCCTCGTACTGCCATGAGGTGGCCCATCCGCATTCCGCGGCGCCGGCGCCAAGCATCGGCGAACAAGCCTTCTTCCCAAAACTGTGGTGCGTCCATATACCCGACCTCCGTATTCGCAACTAGCGCCACCGCTGCCGTCGGCAGCCGTTACACCACTATATCGCGATATATCGTTGAGGCGGACTAGAGAGCCGCCGCCGCAGCCGGTGCCACTAGCGCACAGGGGCCGACATGCTCCGGTGAGCCCTTACCGGAGGTTTGTTGTCTCAGCCGCCCCAGCCCTCGATCACGAACATGTGCTCGGGCCGGGCCGCTCCCTCGCGAAGCGCTCGTGCCTGCGCGTACGCTTCACCGTGGTACCAAGCACGGGCTGTCTCGACGTCTGCGAACTCGAGCACCACGGTGCGCGACGGCAGCGTGCCTTCGAACAGCTCGGCGTGGCCGCCTCTGACCAGGTAGCGGCCTCCGGCGGCTTCGATGCTTTTTTGAGCGAGGAGCTTGTACTCCTCGTAACGCTCGGGATTGGTGACTTCTCCCTGGAATAGGACATAGGCGGGCATGGCAATAGCCTGGCACGCATCGGGGGGCCCGTCGCAATCGGCACAGCTAGGACGGCTCCGGCACAGCTATGACGGCCCCGGCCCTGGCAGTACAAGCCGGCCCTGCCAATTCAAGCCCGCACTGGTAGAACGGGACGGTGCAGATCGGTTTTGGAGTACCAGTGTCAGGGGCATGGGCGACCCCGGCGGTTGCCGCGGAGCTCTCCACCAAGGCCGAGCGCCTGGGGTACAGCTCGCTGTGGACTTTCCAGCGGTTGATATCCCCGGTCGACGAAGCGGGTGAGCCGCTACTCGCACCCCAGTACCGCCAAGTCCAGGATCCCCTCGTGCTGCTGGCTTACATCGCTGCACTCACCACTCGTGCCCGCCTGGGGGTGGCAGTGGTCAACGCCCCGTATTACAGCCCCGCGTTGTTGGCCAAGATGGCGACCACGCTCGACCAAGTGAGCAGCGGCCGTTTGGACCTCGGCATCGGATTGGGTTGGATGCCGGAGGAGTTCGAGGCGGCGGGCGCCGACATGGAGGGCCGCGGGCGGCGCACGGAGGACTTCCTCAGGTGTCTGTACGAGATCTGGGCCCCGGGGTACCGTCAGCTACGAGGGTGAGTTTTACCGGGTGCCCCGCTCGCTCGTCGAGCCCAAACCGGTCCAGCGGCCTCGTCCACCGGTGCTCCTTGGCGGCACGGCCGACGTAGCCCTACGGCGCGCTGGGCAGCTCGCAGACAGGTGGGTCAGTGGCAGCCAAGCCAGGCTCGACGACCTAGCCCGGAGCATCGATGTCGTGAAGCAGGCTGCAGCAGGAGCAGGACGGGATCCCGACAGCCTTCGCTTTGTCTGCAGAGGTGCCGTAAAGATCCGTGGATCCGAACGCGGCCAGCTGATGGGACAAGTGGACGACATTCGCGCCGATATCGAGAAGATAGCCGCCACCGGCATGGACGAGCTCTTCGTCGACCTCAACTTCGACCCCGAAATTGCCTCCCCTGACGCCGATGTGCCGGCTTCGGTCGACAAGGCCCACTTCGCGTTGGAAGCACTGGCACCCCGCTGAGGCTCGCCCGGGCCAGCGAGGCTGAAAGGCCGGCCAAGAAGACCCCCGGTACGAGTTCTCGCGGGTTGGAGTAGGACGTGGGGTAGGCACAGCCAACCTCAGCGCGTTCGCGGGCGACGGGCTAGCGTGTCGCTCGTGAGCCGGAGCCCGGTGAGATCGTGAGGTTCGTCGTCTTGGGTGCCGGGGCCGTCGGTGGGGTCATCGGGGGGCGCCTTTTCCAGTCGGGTCACGATGTCGTGCTGGTTGAAAGAGGCGAACATGGCCTCGTCCTGGCCACTGACGGCCTCGCCCTTGCCTCGGCCACTGGCGTCGTCACACTACATGTCCCCACGACCGACCGGCTCAACAGGATCGCCTGGGAGGGCGAGGAAGTGGTGCTGCTGGCCGTCAAAAGCCAGGACACAGAGGACGCTCTCCGCCAGTTGAGCGCTGCCGCACCTCTGTCCACGCCGGTTGTATGCATGCAAAACGGCGTGGCGAACGAGCCCGAAGCGCTGCGGCGGTTCCCCAACGTGTACGGGGTAACCGTTATGTGCCCTGCTGCTCACCTGAAACCTGGGCTCGTCGTAGCTGAATCCTCACCGGTCACGGGCCTATTGGACATAGGTCGCTACCCGAGCGGAGCCGACGAGGTCGCCGAGCGAGTGGCGGCCGCGTTCCGGGCGAGCACCATGGGCTCCATCGTCAGGCCCGACATCATGCGCTGGAAGTACGGCAAGCTGTTGCGCAACCTGGGAAATGCGGTCGATGCGCTGTGCGGGCCGGCTGGGCGCAGCAGCGCTGTTACCCAGCTCGCGCGAACCGAGGGCGAAGCGTGCCTGCGGGCCGCAGGGATCGAGTTCGCCAGTGAGGCCGAGGACGAGGCTCGGCGCGGTGACCTGTTGCACCCCACCGACGTGGTCGGCCAGGAGCGGGGCGGCAGCTCCACCTGGCAAAGCCTGGCCCGCTCGCGGGGGACAACCGAGGTCGACTACCTCAATGGCGAGATCGTGCTGCTGGGCAGGCTGTACGGGGTGCCCACCCCCATGAACGAGCTGCTACAGCGAGTGATCAACCAGAAGGCCCGGGCGCATTCGGAACCAGGGACGATGAGCCCTGAAGAGCTGCTTTCGCTCATGGATGGCGACATAGCCCTCTAAGGGCGCCCCCGGGCCGCCAACCGGGCCAGCTCGGTCTTCAGGTCATCGAGGCCCAGGCTCCCCAAGGCGAGGGCGTCGCGATGCCAACCTTCCAGATCAAACGCGTGGCCCAGGGCCTTGCGCGCCTCCTCGCGACCCTCCAACCACACCCTCTCCCCAAGCTTGTAGGCGGTGGCCTGGCTCGGCCAGGCGATATAGCGGTCTATCTCGCTCTGGGCGAAGTCACGGGCATTCCCGAGGCCTCTTCCAGGAAATCAACGGCCAGCTCGTACGTCCAGAGCTGGCCGGCGCTCCCCCACCCCTGCGGTACACGCCACCCGGTGTGCAAACCGATATCTATGACAACGCGTGCAGCTCTCATGGCCTGCATCGAAATGAACCCCAGCCGGTAGTCCGCCCGGTCAAAAGCACCCATTTCGTCCATCAGGCGCTCGGCGTACAGAGCCCAACCCTCCGCGTGGGACGAGACGGCCATGAGCTTGTGCATGCGGGTCAGGTGGGCCAGCTGGGCCGTACCGAGCTGTAAGTGATGCCCGGGTACCGCCTCGTGGTAAACGGTGGTCGGTGCGTCCCACGTGGGGAAGCTCGTGCGACCCATCGAGGGGAACCAAATACTGCCGGGACGGCTCATGTCCTCCGAGGGCTTCAGGTAGTACGGCGCCGCCGCCGTCCCCTCGGGAGGTATGCCAACCCGGCACGTCCGCAGTGCCTCTGGGATGTCGAAGGCTGTGCCCTGCAGGCGCGCGATGGTTGAGTCCGTCAGCTCCTGGAGCCACTGGCGCCAGTTGCCCTCCCCTACTACCAGGCGCCCCCTGTCCTCGACCAAAAAATCGCGCACCTCGAGGAACCTTGCGCCTGGCAGTAACTCGGCACACAGGTGCGCCTGTTCCTCTTTGAGGCGCCCCAGTTCCTCCCAGCCCCAGGAATAGGCCTCGTCCAGATCGAGCCTGGTACCCAAGCAATAGCGCGCCCACACCTGGTACGCCTCGCTGCCGGCCGCTTCCGGGCCGGTGGCCGAGGGAAGGTAGTCGCGCACCATCCACTCGGCCAGCTCGCCATAGGCGGCGTCTGCTTTCGTCGCGGCACGGCGCAGGCGCTCAGAATGAGGGACTTCACCCGCTCCCGCTGCGAACCGGCTGAACCAGCCCCCATCCCCACCGGCGCCTGACCACCGCCGGCATTGCTCTGCGACCCCCTTAGCCGATCGAGCCGGCGCCACTTTGCCCTCGCGTACCCCCAACTCAAGGCTTTGCCGGTAACCGGCCATCGTCGCAGGCACCGCCTCCATTCGCCTGGCAATCGCGTCCCAATCATCCGGGCCCTGCGGTACAGCCAAGTCGAAGCTCTGGCGCACCATTGCAGGAGGCCCCCCTATCACGGAGACGTCCTTCTTCCACTCCGCCAGGGCGAGCATGTCAGCGGTGGCCGACAACCAGTAGCGGAGGAAACAACGCCCGAGGCGCCCTGCCTCGTCCGCGTCGGAAGCCAGGGCAAGCTCGCGCTGAGCGCCCTCCACGAAGGCAACGAAGCGTTCGTAGCCCCGGGGAGAGTAGTCGGGCAGGTGAGCGGCGTTGATGTTGACACCCAGTTCCGCGCCGGCGATGGGGTCGAGCTCGGCGTATTCGTCGACGAGGCGGTCCGAGAAATCGGCAACGGTGGCCATAAGGACTCAGTTATACCCGGATCAGGCCTCGCCGGGATGGGAGCAAGCCGCAGGGCGCGCAAGATGGGCCACAAAGCGGGCTGTAGCGGCGGCGCGCAAGTTGGCGAACGGGCCCTGGACGGCCAAGGCCGGCGCCCAAGCCATAAGCTCCTTGCAGGGCTGCACAGCCGTGATGTCAGCCGGCCCCGGTACGTGCCGATAATGAGTCATGGTCCTTACTCGCCGCGCCGTCGCCATCCTCACCGGGGCGGCCGGCGCCTTCGCCCTCGTGCACGCCCTTCCCGCTTCCGCATCGACGGGGTCGATGGCGCCGACGACCAATGCAAGGAGCGCGGCTACCCCGGCTAGCACGGGCACGACCAGCACAGTGGCGACGACCACGACCACGCCCGTATCGGGGTCCCCGGCCGCCAAGGCGTTATTGGCCAGGGCCATGGCCGCCATCAAAACCGAAAAAGGTTTCCGGACCCTCAGCGTGGAGAGCTCCGGGAACATGGTGCTGACGCTGCTCACCGCCGCGGGGACTAACCGCGGCTGGCAGACGGTGAAGCTCACCGGCCAGGCGCAGGGGACCGAAGCACTGACTGTTTTACTCATGGGCCCGACCGCCTACCTGAAGGGCAACAAAGCGGGGCTCGCCAATTACATGCGCTTCACGGCAGCTGCAGCCGGGGGCGAGGCCGGTAGCTGGATAGGCAGTACCAGCGCCAGCAGCTCCAAAGTAGAGACGTACTTTTACCAGTCGCTGGCGGCCGGCCTGACCGTCAAGACGGCAGCCTCTGAAATCCAGCTCGTTGGGAAGCTGAGCATGGGCGCCGACACCATGGTCCACGGGCTGCGGGTCCACGACATCAAGATGTTCCTCACCCACGGCCAACAGGTCGCACACGGTGACCTCTATGTCAGAGCAGCCGGTAAGCCTTTGCCGGTGTACGAGTCAGTCATCGCTTCCACCGGAGTGCACGACGAGATCACCACCAGCAACTGGGGGCAAGAGCCGACTGTGAACGTGCCGAAGAAGTTCGTCCCTGTAGAGCTGGGCTGGTTGGACAGGAGCGCCTGGGGCTGAACAGGACTGGGCTGAACAGGACTGGGCTGACCAGGACTGGGCTGAACAGGACTGGGCTGAACAGGACTGGGCTGAACAGGACTGGGCTG
>DASSZK010000389.1:0-3196 GCA_035702845.1 Acidimicrobiales bacterium | reverse complement strand
GAAGCGGACTTCTGATCGATGGATATAGCCGGCGACAGGCCCTCGATGAAGTCGACGTCAGGCTTGTCCATCTGGCCGAGGAACTGGCGAGCGTACGCAGACAGCGACTCGACATAGCGCCGCTGCCCCTCTGCGTAGATGGTGTCGAAAGCGAGGCTGCTCTTGCCCGAACCGGAAAGACCCGTGAAGACGATCAGCTTGTCGCGCGGCAGGTCGAGCGACACATCTTGCAGGTTGTGCTCCCGGGCGCCCCGCACTATCAACCGGTCCGACATGGAGCCACGATACCAGTCCGAACGTGTGTTCGTGAATGACGGGGGCTCCCGGCTGGGCCCGGTTGTGGCTGTGCCGGCGCGCTAGGGCTACAAGTAGCCAAGCCGGTGAAGCCGCTCGATCTCCTCCTGGTTGCCCGAGTCCTGGAGCATCCGTATGTACCGGCGCGCCCGGGCGTCGTCACCGAGTCGCGAGTTGACCTCTGCCAGGGGCCCTGCGGCACTGACATCGCCCAGCCCCGCGGCCCGTTCGAGGTAGTCGCGGGCCTGCTGGAGAGACTGCGAGCCGGCTCGCGGGCCTGCGGCCAGCTGCTTGCCGTAAAGCACCATGCAAAAGGTCTGGCCCGCATCTGCACCGAGCTTGGCCCAGCGCTGTGCGGCAACTTCGTCACCACTGTCGAGCGCCGCCCGCGCAAGAGCCACGTAAGCATCCGGCAAACCGGCCGTTGCGGACCTTTCGTACCACGACCGTGCTTCGTCCCTGCGGCCCATCTCGCCGGCGACGTCGCCGGCATCTTTCATGGCCTGGGCGGACCCCATGTCCGCCGCTTCGGTGAGCAGTGTAAGCGCGGCCTCGTGATGCCCTTCCGCCCACAGTCTCATGCCCCTCACGTGGGGCTCGCTCTCAGGTGCGCTGCTCGAGGAGGCACCGGCATCGTCGGCCAAGCCAGTGAGGCCGCTGGACAGCGGCGAGGCCTCGGTGCTCGCGTGCGAACCGGTGGCGGTCACGTACGGCGCGGCGCAGTTCCAGCACGTGGTCCTCGCCCGATTGCGCCTAAGGCAGTTCGCGCATTCCCAACTTTCGGGGGCGACGGGGGGCGCACTCATGTCCGTCCCCCTTGATAGCCGTGGTCAACCTGCCCTTTAGCGGCGGGGTAAAGCCCTGTCACAGGTCTCCTTGGAGCGTCCTCGGTCATCCGGGCCAGTCATCCGGGCCAGTCATCCGGGCCAGTGCTGCTGACCAATGCTGCTGCCCGTGAGCCCGACCCACCCGGCTGAGTCTAGTTTTGCGTGGTGCAGGCTGCCGCGAGCAGACCTGTTGGGCCAAGGCCCGGGTAAGGTCACCTCGTGCTCATCGGCCTGGATGCCGGGGCTCAGTGCGCGGCTTGGGCGCGCGGCGGGCCGGGCCGGCTACGAGCCGCGCGCGCTACGAGCCGGGCGCGCTGCGCTGGGACGGCCTGGAGGTGACGTGGATGGTGAATGGGCCTGGAGGGTACGGGCCGTTCCTGGACGTGCGCGAGTTCGGGGCCAAGGGCGACGGCGTCACCGACGACACGGGGGCCCTGCGGGCAGCGATCGTCGCAGCGTCTCCGGGCTCAGCTCCGACCGGGAACGTCGTGTACCTGCCAGCCGGCGCGTACATGCTGACCTCGAGCCTCGAACTGCCCCCCGGGGTCAGCCTTCAGGGCAGCGGGTGGAACACACCCGGAGCTCAGGTGAACACCTTCGCAGGCACCTGGCTGTTCGTGGGCCAGGGTGCGAATTTTAGCCCGGTCGTGCTGGCGGGGAACGGGTCGGCTGTCCGGAACCTGGCATTCAACGTCCGTGACCAGCCGACAACGGTTCCCGTGCCGGAGGCTCAACCCATGGTGCTGGTTACCGCGAACAACGTGCTGATCGAAGACGTATTCCTCTATAACCCCTACGGCGGCATTGCTATAAGCGGTGCGGCTCAGGCGTCCCTGCGGCGAATATGGGGGCAACCCCTGCAGTACGGCATCGCCATCGACCGATCGCAGGACGTTAATTTCATAGATACCGTTCATTTCTGGCCGTACTGGCAACCGCAGGGCACGCCGGTCGGTCGCTACCAGCTCGCCAATGCGACGGCCCTGGTCCTTTACCGTTGCGACAACCCTCACCTGAGCAATATTTTCGCCTACAACTTCGCGCGGGGGATCAGCCTTGCCGGGTCCGAGGCAGGGATCCCGCATAAAGTGCACTTGGTCAATGCCGACTTCGACAGATGCGTAACCGGGGTGCACATCCGCGCCACCGGTCGCCCGGGGTCGGCGGCGACGATCCAGATGGCCAATGTGACCGTTCAATCGCCCGCAGGCGATGGCATCCCGCAGGGTCACGGGGTGTGGGTAGAGGCGGCGTCCTCGTTCGCAATGGTGCAGGCGTCCAACGTCAGAGTGTCCAACTCGGGCCTGTGCGGAGTGCGCATAGACGCGGACAATGTCACTTTTTTTGCCGACAACATCTCTCTCGAGGGCTGGCGTGGCCCCAGCGGCTTTTCCGTTGCTTCTCGCTCCTCCCTCGTGTACTTGGGCGCCGGCTTCAGTGCGGCGGGCAACGGCTCTCAAGTCGACCCTCGGGCGCAGTTCCGTATGGCGAGCTACTCCTAATGGGGGTCGACCACCTAGAGCCCGCGCATGCGGGCTGGGCCCTCGCCCAAGCTCCCGCCACTACGCCAGCCTGTACGAGCCGGCGCACGGGCTCGACGTCCGCACCCGGGGGGACCTAGACGTCGACTCCGTCGACTGCGGTCCCGGCTGGTGCGCCGGCGCCTCCGTTTGCGTCTGCGTTGATCTGCGATGCAGTGAACGCCTGCCACTCGCCCACTCCAACGGCGCTCAGCGGGTCGCTGGACGACGCCGGGGTCATGGTCGTGCCCGGAGGCCCGTTCAGCGTGCCCCCCGCCCCCGTTGTCGTCGTCGCCCCCGACGTCGTGGTTACACCAGGCGTAGTGGTGGTGCTGGCCAGCGTAGTGGTCGTCGTTGAGCTCCCACCTGCAGTTGTCGTCGTAGTACCGGTCCCCGCGGTGGTCGTAGTCGTGCCCGAGCCTACGGTCGTAGTAGTCGTCGTTCCGGTACCAACCGTGGTTGTCGTAACCGCAGACGTGGTCGTCGTAGTGGCCGAAGAACCGTTGCCGATCGTCACGGCCGCCGGCAGCGTCGCCTGCTGGGTCTGGTTGGCGT
>DASSZK010000102.1:0-28441 GCA_035702845.1 Acidimicrobiales bacterium | reverse complement strand
GGCGCCCTGGTGCGGCTTGGTTTCGTCGTGGGCTTGGCCGCCCTCATCCTGGCTGTCGCCGCCGGCGTCCAGTTGGCCCGGGACGTACCGCCCGCACGGGCCTCAGTGGACGTGCCGGTGGGACTGGCACTCCCCGGCCGGCCGGCACCGCTGCCATGGCCGACCAAGGGGGCTGCGGCGCTGGAGATCGAGGGCGTCGCCTACCTCGGAGGGGTCAACACCGAGGAGGTCCGGCCGCTGGCCAGCGTCACCAAGCTCATCACGGCCCTCGTGCTCCTAAAGCACCACCCTTTGGCGCTCGGCCAGCAGGGGCCTACTTTTACCATTACGGCCGCGGAGGCAGCCACGTATGCCCCGGATGTGGCCCAGAACCAATCGGTCGTGCGCGTCGTAGCGGGAGAGCAGCTGACCGAGTTGCAGGGCCTGGAAGCAATGCTCATCCCGAGCGCTGACAATGTCGCCCGGTTCATGGCGGTGTGGGACGCCGGGAGCCTAAGCGCCTTCATCGCCGACATGAACAGCGAAGCCGCCTCCCTCGGCCTGCGCCACACTCACCTCACCGACCCGTCCGGGCTCGATGCGGGCAGCGTCGGGACGGCTTCTGACATGTTGCGCCTGGCCGAGGCGGTCATGAGCCAACCCGTCCTGCGCCGCATCGTGGCCATGCCCCAGGTGACCCTCCCAGTTGCAGGCACCGTCTACAACTACGACAGCGTCCTCGGCCACGACGGGATCATCGGGATCAAAACCGGGTCGACTGTGCCCGCCGGTGGGAACTTCGTCTTCGCCGCCACCCGCCACTGGCACGGCCGAGCGCTAACCATCATCGGAGCCGTTTTGGGAGCGGCGGGGGCGCAGCCTCTCGCCAGCGCCCTCTCAACCTCCGAGCAACTGAGCGCAGCAGCGCTGAGCGACATCACGCAAGCCCCGGTGCTCGGGCCGGGCAAGACGATGGTGCGCGTCTCGACGGCCTGGGGATCCACGACCAGCGCCAAGACGGCGGGCTCGGCCAGCTTCACCGCAGTACCCGGGACGAAGGTCCAAGTCCGGTTCCAGCGCCTCGCCCCGCTCTCGCAAGGCGACTTCTCCAGCTGGTACCCGGGTGAAAGAGTTGGCGTGCTGCACCTGAGCGCCGGGTTGCAGTCGGCATCGGTGCCCGTCATAGCTACGGGACGCCTGAGCGGGGCTCCACTTTCCTGGCGCTTGTCCCGGTTCTGAAACCCCCCAGGTGCGGTTCTGAAGTCGAGGTGCGGTTCTGAAGTCGAGGTGCACGCGTGTGGCCGCAGCCTGCAACGTCTACCAGCGGCGCGCCACTAGGGTCGTGGCCGTGACCAGACAGCCTCCTTTTGGCGAAGTGCCAGCACCTCTTGGAGAAGACTCAGGCCGATCAGCGAGGCAACGTCGCCTTCGCCGGTCCAGCGCCTCGCGCACCCTCCTCGCCCTCTTGGCAACCGTCGCGGTCAGCGCGACCGCTTCTGGGTGCGGTGGCTCCGGCAGCGGGAGCGGCGCCAAGACAACAACCACCAAGGCGCCGGGCTACTGAGCCGAGCAGGATCACTGGGCGGAGCCGGTAAAGATGGCACCATGCCGAACCCTCCCAAGCCGGTCCTGCCTGCCTACGCGGTCGCAACCTCCGGTCTGGCGCCAGTCAAAAGGCGCCTACGCCTCACCAACCTGCGCCTGTGTCGCCTGGTCACGGCTCGCATGGTTATGGCTGGCCTGGTCTTGGCTGGCTTAGTTGTACCCGGGATCGTCATCGCCGGCTTACCCACCACCGGCATCGCTCAAGCGTCGGCCCAGCCAACAGGACATGCGGCGGAGCCCACCGCCGCCGCAGTACAGGCATCCGCGCACGCCTGCGGCCCGACGAACATCGCCAACGGCGCACCCTGGCCGGAGTTCGGGGGCAATAATTCCCACAGCCAGATAGCCACCGGCACCACGGCGGCGGGCGCTCTGCGCCGGCACTGGGAAACAGCCCAACTCGACGGCGCCATGTACGGTGAGCCGCTGGTTGGCGGCGGCTGCGTGTACGTAGCAACCGAGAACAACAGTATTTACGCTTTTAGCGCCGCCACAGGAGCCTTTGTCTGGCGTACCCACATCGCCAGGCCGGTCACCAGCGGCTTGGCCTGCTCGGGCGACATCAGCCCATCGGGGATCAGCGGCACACCGGTGCTCGACGCCACCAGCGACGAGCTCTGGGCCGTCGTCTTCACTGACATATCCGGTCGGCCCGAGCACGAGATAGTCGCATTGGACGCGCAGACCGGCCACGTAATGCGCCGCCAAGAGCTCTCATTGCCTGGCACCGATCCCACCGCCGAGCAGCAGCGCGCCGCCCTCGATCTTGACCGGGGCAATGTCTACGTTGCGCTCGGCGGCCTTTATGGGGACTGCGGCAACTACAAAGGCGGCATCGTCTCCGTGCCCGAGAACTCCGCTCGGGGCTTGGGTTACTGGTCGACTCCCACCAAGCGCGAAGGTGCGGTATGGGAAGTCGGCGGCCCAGCTGTCCTACCCGACGGTGACCTGCTATTTGCCACGGGCAATAGCGCCGCCTCCCCCGGCCAACCCTTTGACGGCGGTGACGCCGTCATAAACCTGACTGGCGGGTTGCATATGAGCTCCTACTTTGCGCCCACCCAATGGGCACATTGGAACCTATCGGACCAGGACATGGGCACGTCAGGCCCGGCTATCCTGCCCGGAGGCCTGGTGCTGCAAGTCGGCAAGCCCGGCGAGGGTTTCTTGATGGCCATATCGCACCTGGGCGGCATCGGCAGGCAGCTGGCTGCCCTACAAGTTTGCACCAACGGGGGTGCCTACGGCGCCGACGCCGTGGCGGGCGCGACCGTTTACGTCCCATGTAGCAACGGGATCGTGGCCGTCGCCGTGAAGGGCCACTCGCTACGAGTGCTCTGGCGGTCGAGCGTGGGTGGCGCCGGATCGGTCCTAGTTGCCGGCGGCCGGGTTTTCGAACAGGTCCAGGGTGGCCAGCTCTTCGCTGTCAACACAGCCAATGGTCGGGCGTTACAAACACTTTCGCTGAGCGCGCCCACTACGCATTTCCCATGGGTGGTGGCCGTAGGCACGACGCTTTATGCAGCCGACGGCACGAAGCTCGAAGCCTTCGCCGGCGCCTGATCTAAGTCCCCCGCTACTCCAACAAAAAATCGAGCGGCGGCGGCCTGCTCTGGTAAAGCTCGCCCGTGGGGCTGACCAGCTCCAACAAGGCGTCGTCATGCAGGGCCAGCTTCCAGCCCTTGTGCCATATGTGGTGGTGGCGGCTACAGGCCAGCACCAGGTTGGAGAGCTTGGTGGGGCCTCCCTGGCTGAAATGGACCACGTGGTGGCCCTCGCACCAGTTGGCCGGGCGGTCACAGCCGGGGTGGCGGCAGTGCCCGTCGCGCGCCACCAAGGCGGCCCAGAGGTTGTTGGAGATGGTGCGCGTGCCCACCCCGAAGTCGAGCACGCACGCCGACATCATGCGCGAGCAAGTCGACGGCCTAGTGGGTTACCAACAAGGACGAGAAAATATGCCCGGCGCTTATGATTGGCCGGCGTACGTAGCCAAGCTCACCGAGCTCGCCGAGCGTTTCGACTAGCGCCACACGCCTAGCGTGCGCGGCAGGCGCTAGCCGTCCAGGACTGCGTCGAGAAAGGCAATGGCTCTCGGGTAGGCGTCAAGGCGGTTGGCCTGTCGAGCAAGCCCGTGCCCCTCGTCCTCGTATATAAGCAACTCGCAATGGATCCCCCGCCTGGCCAGCTGGGCGGCCAACTGCTCAGCCTCGGTTACAGGCACCCGCGGGTCGTTGCGGCCGTGGATGATGAACAGCGGGGCCTTTATGGCTTCGGCGCGCCGCAACGGCGACGCACTGGCAAGGAACTCCCGGTCGGTAGTCAAAGATCCGTACTCGCGCTCGCGGTACGAGCGGCGGTAGGGCGACGTGTTCTCCAAGAAGGTGACCAGATCGGAGATCCCGACGATGTCTACGCCGGCCGCCCAGAGCTCGGGTTGGAAGGCCACCCCGGCCAGGACCATATACCCACCGTACGAAGCGCCCCAGAGTGCGGCTCTACTGGCATCGAACCCGAGACCGCTGAGCGCTCCGTGCACTGATGCCAGATCGCGCACAGAGCTCAGCCGCTTCGTCGTATCGTCAAGCCCGGCATAGCGCTTCCCGTACCCGGTGGAGCCTCTTACGTTCGGTACGACTACGCCATAGCCGGCCAGCACGAGCCCTTGGACGACGGGATCGAAGGCGAGCACCGACTGTCCCTCCGGGCCGCCATGCACCATCACCACAACGGGAGGCTTTGCACCTCTGGCGACCCGCCGGCCCTCCACTGAGCTTTCTCCCGCCCCGCCTTGCTGGGCGCCACTTTGCCCTGCACCGCTTTGCCCTGCACCCCCTTCCCCAGCACCAACGGGACCGCGAGGCCGGAAGACGAAAATAGGGATGAGCTCCCCGTCAAAACTGGCGACCTCCGCCGCTTCGGGGCTTACCATGTCAGCCTGCGCTACCAATGCAGGGCTGTGCGTGAGGCGCTTGGACTGGCCAGTGGACAGATCGAAGGCCCACACATCGCCCCCCTGGCGGGGCGTCGTCAGGGTGTAATAGAGCTTGGAGCCGTCAGACGCGAATTGTGGAGGCTCAATATTGTGCCGCTGCACAACGCCGGGCTCGTCCAGCGGTACCTCGATCTCACCGCGCACCTCGCCACCCGAGACACGCAGGCGTGAAGTGCCGTTGCGGTTTTCGATCAGGCACACTGTCCCCGCTGTAGCGCTGGCGACCACCTCGGTGTCCCAGCGAGGGTCACACCCACCGGCAGGCGCAGTGTGCCCGGAGGGCACGTGGCAGCGCCAGATCACGGCATTGTCGGAACCCACATTTGCAGAAAAGAGGAACTCGTCTGGCGACGTCCACGCCGGCGCCCCGATCAAGGCGGCTTCGTCGGGATGAGCAAGTACGTTGCGGGCCTCTCCAGATGAGGCACTGATGAGGAGGAGGTCGGTATCGAGGGGCCGAGGGCCGGCCCGCAGTACCGAGATCCATTGCCCGTCGGGGCTGAACCCCGACGCCGGTCGGCACCAGCCCCCCTCCGCAAAAAGGCATCGCTCCGACCCGTCCTCCAAGTTGACCAGCCATAGATCGAAGTCGACGCCGTTAGAGCGGTTAGACGCATAAGCCACGCTTTTGCCGTCCGCAGAGATGCCCGCCAAGACGTGGACGTGTGCCGGGTCACTGGTCAAAGCAACCAGATCCTTCAGGGCCTCTGCCGACCTCTCGCGCCCGAGGTCGAGGCGGTACAACTGGAAGCGCTCGTCGCCCCCTCGGTCGACCTCCAGCACCACCGCTTCCCCACCCGGTAGGTACTGCGCACGCCCGACAGGCTCGGGCAAAGAAGTCAACTGCTCCAAGTGCAGTCCTTCGCGCAGTTCGTACAACTGCATCGTGCCGGTCAGGTCGCTCTTGACCAGCACCCGGTCGCCCGAGCCACAGACGTCGCAGAGACGGGTGGATCTGGTCTGCAACAGAGCGCTTATCCCCAAGGCCATTCGGCCCATACTGCCACGAGACGGGGGACTACGAGAGGCAATAGGGGCCCACCGTGCGAAGGGACCGCCTTAGGCGGCAGCGGGCTTGGAGGTAGCGAGCACCTTGCCTGAAGCATCGAGAGCTTGGACTTCGTAGGAACGGTAACCGTGAGGCACAGGCAGTGCGGTTTCGAAACCCGTCTTCGCCACTGTTCCGACAGGGGTCATGTGCCCATGTAGGCCTACCAGCAACCGCCAGCGTGCGACCTTGGTCGCCCCGTTCCAGCTGACGTACACGTCGGCTCCGGTGCCCGAAGAGCGGACGGCGGTCCTCGGCAGAGTCGTCGGCATCCCGGCCCACTGGCTCACTACAGCACGGTAACTGAGGTCGGGACCAGGGAACGCAGCATTTAGCAAGGTTTTACCAGCCTTGGTGTACTCGGTGAAGTTGGGCTGCGAGCCCCAGCCCACGAAGACATTCCCGTTGGCCAAAGGCTGCATGTCACCCATGTAGGCGGCCGAATAACGGGGCCCGTACTCGTAGCTGCCCAACACGGAGGCAGTGTGCGAAGCCTGGTTGAGGCGCAGTTCCAAGCCGGCCGAGGGCCCCGCCGGCGCCAGGTAGGTCCCTGCGCCGGTGATCTCGCAACAGTTGTCATTGAAAAGCGAGACGACGTTGGGCGCTACCAACTTGACGTCATGCTGCCATTCGAAGTGGCCGCCCGATGGGAGGGCGAAAGTCGAGTGCTTGCCGCCCAGTTGCCAAAGAACCGAACCGGTCCTGGCGTCCACCATGTAGGCCGCCCAAGTGCTGCGCATGGACACGAGGAAGTCGCCGTTGTGCGCCAAGCTGATCGAGTTTACGTGGTACGCGTCCCAAGGGAACCCGTTGTCGGGAGGCTGAGCATGTGACGTCGACAGGGGGATGTGCTTTAGGGCGTCCCAGGTGTACAGGAGCCTCCCAGTCCGTAGGTCGTACTCCTGTACGGCACTGTCGTCGAGTATCCCACTCGAACTGCCCCCCCAGCGCGAGATGTCCATCGGGATCGTGCGGTTGGCCGTGACCCAGGCGTCGTGGCCGGTGATCAACATCTCGTGGAGCGTTATCACCCAGCCGTCTTGGCCTTTTAGGGTCGCAACGGTGTGGTAGTGCTCGTCCACCACGACGTCCTCGCCACTTTCAGTTTCACCCGTATCAGAGACGACGCCTTGCCACCAGGTGAGCACGGGATGGCCCAAGTAGGTCTGGCGCTCGAGGTTGGAGGCAACCACGTTCGCCGGTACCGGGCGGAACCACACCGGCTGCAGGTTGTCGTCCAGCACCAGAGGCCCGCTTTGGCCCATCATCGGTTTTGTGGTGAGGTCGTAGAAGTTGGCGACCATGATGTAGCCCGGCGCCAACTTCGAGGTCACAGTCTTGGCAACGGGGGCGATCCGGGGCGGGTGCAGGCCCGGCGCGGAGACGTAGCTATAGGACCCTCGCGTGGTGTACGTCCCTATTGGCGCCCCGGGGGCGCCGGCAAAACCGAAGTCGGCACCGGCGAACAGCACCACGACCCCAACGACGACGGCCGCCAATTGCCAGGGCTGTCTGCCGGCACCGGGCGCGGTTGCGGGCACAGGCGGCCGGGCAATAAGGAACGTCACCGCCGCGGCGCCGACAACGCAAGCGGCCCCGAGAAGGTAAGCAATCCGAAAACCATCGGTGAGAGCAGAGGGGACGGCAACGTTGTGCCCTACGGCTGCGCTCGTGTGCTGCGTAGCCACCGAAATGAAAATGGCAAGGCCCAACCCGCCGCCGGCTTGGCGTGAGGTATTGACCAATCCCGAGGCGAGCCCCGCTTGAGCGGCCCCTGCGCCCTGGGTAGCGAAGATCGTCGACGGCACGATCGAAAGCCCGATCCCCGCGGCCGTAAGCACTCCGGGAAGGACGACGAAGCCTATTGCGCTGCCGCTCGGGCCGATACGGGCGAGGAGCAACATGCCCGTCGTCATGAGGACGAGCCCGCCGCCCAGCACAGCCCTGACGCCGAACCGGCCGACGAGGCGCCCCGCTTGTGAAGCGGTGAGGAAGATGGCAAGCGCCATCGGAAGGAACGCGAGGCCCGTTGCCAGTGGCGAAAGCCCCAGGACCTGCTGGAGGTACAGAGAGCTCACGTACCACATGGAGAACAGCGAAGCGCTGAAGAGGAGGACGATGAGGTTCGCTATTTTTAGCGGGCGCGTCAGGGACTTCAAGGGCACGAGCGGTGCTTTGGCAAAGCGGGATTCGACCAGGCCAAAGGCCAGCAGGAGTACTGCGCCAACGGCCATCGGGATAATTGCACCGGGGGCAGTCCAGCTTGCCTCCCCGCCTCGCACGATCCCGTACACCAGTACCAGCTGCCCAGCCGTGAGCGTCAATGCCCCGGCGAAGTCGAACGCGGGCGCAACATCGGCTCGGCGGCGGTCCATGACCACATACCACCCGATGGCGGCGGCGGCCAAGCCGATGGGCGGGTTGATGAGCAGGATCCAGCGCCAACCCACCTCCTGGGTGAGGACGCCACCAGCCAGGGTGCCCACCGCACCCCCAGCTCCGTTCATCGCCCCCCAAAGACCCACGGCACGATGGCGGGCCGGGCCGGGCGCAAACGAAGCGGTGATGATGGCGAGCGACGTGGCAGCCATGAGCGCGCCACTCAAGCCCTGGGCTGCACGGGCCAGGATGAGCATCGTGCTATTGACCGACAGGCCGCCCAAAAGAGACGTGAGAGAGAAGAGTGCCAACGCCACGGCGAACGTCCGCCGTTGACCGAAATGGTCTGCGGCGCGGCCCCCCAGCATCAAGAACCCGGCAAAGACTATGGCGTAAGCATCTATTACCCACTGGAGGGCGGTGCTCGAAAAACCGAGGGAAACCTGGATCGATGGCAGGGCGACGTTGACTATCGACAGGTCCAGGATGACCATGAACTGAGCGACGCAGCACACGGCGAGGATCCATCCCAGCCGTGGCCTGCCGGCACCGTCTGGAGCCGAAGGCCCTGGCATGGAACCCTCCGGCACCGGTACCGGCGCTTCAGTCCCGATCTCTTTCACGCTCGCCATTGGCACCCCCGCCCACCCGCTGGAGCGGGGTGTTCAGGCACTCAAGGCTTGCTTTTGGCGCCCATGCCATGCGTTCAAGGCACCAAGGGCCGCATCGATGATGCGCTCACCAAAAGCCTGCGAGTCGTTCACGTGGGGAACTGGCTTGTCTGGGACGGGGACGTCCAGGAAGCGGCAAAGCGGGTCCCAACCGTCCTTCGGAGACCAGACCAAAAGGCGCCCGGCGGGGACAGTCTCGCGTACCTCTTCGTTATAGCGCTGCATGGCACGAGCCATCGACCCATCACCAGGCCCTTCCTCCCCTGCCATCAGGCCGCTTTTCTCCCACATCCGCTTCATGAGGGACATGTAAGAGGCCCACTGCCCGTCGATGTGCCCCCATGCATCCGACAGGTCGCGCATCAGCATGTCCCCGTAGAAAAGGCCCCAGATGGTAGACCCCATGCTCTTCTCCCATGCCTCGCCGTCGCGCACGCTCAGAAGCACCTTGGCCTCCGGGTACGCCTCCATCAAGTCCTTGTAAAAGAAGGCGCCCGGCCAGTCGACCGTGGCTTCGAACGGGCCGAAGATGTCCTCCCAGTCGCTGCGCCCTTCCAGGGCCTCCACCCAGCGCGGGACGTTCGAAAGGTCGCTCAGGACGTTCACCATGTGGTAGCACGGGGCGAACCCGAGCATCTCCAACGCCACCTTCTGGGTGAGGGTGGCGGTCCTAGGTAGCCCTGCTCCGATGACCTTAAGCATGATCCCCTCCTGTGCGCTAAAAGACCTACTGCCGTACCGTACAACGGGACGAGTAGAAAAATCCCTGGTGAACGCTAAGGATCACAAAGGTGTTACATAGCTCACAGACCCGTTACACATTCCTCAGCGGCTGCTCACACCGCGCACGGAAAAAACGCATCACGTCGCCGTAGATTGCTGTCCATGGAGCCCAGCCGGAGCACCACTTCGGGCGACGACGCGAACCCGGACCAGCCCGCCGGGACCGGCACAAGTGCCCGCGCGGGGAAGTGGTCCCGGCGTCAGGTCCTGGTCGCCGGAGGCGGTAGCGCGGGAGCGTTGCTCGCCGGAGGCCTCATCGGCGGCATAGTGGGTTACCAGTGGCCCGGCAGAGGGGCCTCGCCGGGCCCGGGCCTCAACGGGTACACGGCCCGTAACCCAGGATCGCCTGTAGGCGCTGGTACGGCTCTCAGCTTCGTCAGCCGTCCCGACCTGCGCCCTCCTCGGGTGCGCGTCACCTCCCTCCCTGGCGCCCCCACTGCGCCCGGCTATGTGTTCCTTGCGGCGCGCACGTATATCTCCTCAGGCAACCCCCAGTCGGGGCTCATGGTCATCGATCGCACCGGTTCGCTCGTGTGGTTCCGGCCCCTCGACAGCGCGCCGTTCGACTTCCGCCCCCAGGCGTACCGCGGCACCCCAGCTCTCACATGGTGGCAAGGCGATGTCGTCGACGGTTACGGCCAGGGCACCGGCGAGATCGCCAACGGTTCGTACAAGCGAGTGATGCGAGTGAACGCGGGTGACGGCCTGAAGGCCGATCTCCACGAACTGCGCCTCACCACCTCGGGCACCGCCCTCATAACGGCATACGAGGAGACAACCGCGGATCTGTCCTCGGTGGGTGGTCCAAAAGGGGGGAAATTGCTCGTCGGCCACGCCCAAGAGATCGACTTGGCAACGGGGCGGGTCCTTTTTGACTGGTCGAGCGCCGATCACGTCCCCCTGGGCGAGAGCTACCAGAGCGTGCCGCAAACGGGGGCCTACGACTACTTCCACATCAACTCGATTGCACAATTCCCGAACGGGGACCTGCTCATCTCGGCTCGGAACACCTGGGCCGTCTACAGGGTCGACCGGGCAACAGGGCGTGTCATGTGGCGGCTCAACGGCAAGAAGTCGGACTTCGCCATGGGTCAGGGCGCCCACTTTTACTGGCAACACGACGCCGAACCTCATGCCGGCAACTCCGGACCGGCCTCGGTGACCGCCTCGGCCGCATTCACCATGACCGTGTTCGACGACGGCGCCAGCCCCAGCGAAGAAAACCAGTCCAGGGGCCTGGTACTCGATATCGACCCCGCAAATCACCGAGCCTCGCTGCGCCGCGCCCTGTTGCACCCCGCCGGCTTCTTGGCCGCCAACCAGGGCAACGTACAGCTACTGGCAGATGGGAGAGCATTTGTCGGGTGGGGGAACCAACCCTATTTCTCTGAGTTTTCCGCGCAGGGCCACCTAACGCTGGACGGCGTGATGCCTCTCGGCTACCACTCCTACAGGGCTTACACCGCAGATTGGAAGGGCACGCCCAGCGAACCGCCGGCCATAGCAGTACGCGACAACCCGGCGGGCGGCGTAGTGGTTTACGCCAGTTGGAACGGCTCGACGGCTACGAGCACCTGGAGGGTGCTGGCAGGCGAGCACCCGGGGCATCTCGGGCCCGTCGGGGCGGAGGAAAGTGCCGGCTTCGAAACCGAAATTGCCGTCAATTCCGCAGGCCCCTTTTATCAGGCTGTGGCCGTGGGCGCGAGCGGGCAAGTGCTTGCACGCTCGCCAGCCGTGAGGTCGTCGCAATAGGCTCACGCCCATGGCCGCCGTCAACGGAGCGCACCAGGGCATGGGGGACGTAGGCGATCCTCGTTCCATTTGCAGCGCCGAGTTGGAGGCGCTGTGCCAGATCTCGGGTTCGCTCACGACAGCCGACCTCGTCTTGGCCACTCACTGCACGGGCTGGAGTGTCGCAGACCTGCTCGTGCACATAAGGGCCGGCGCCGAGGAGCTCGTGCTCGGGTGGTCTGAACCCACCGACGGGGAACCAGACCGCGATTTTGTGACCTACTGGCGAGACTGGCCTGCCAAAGCGGCCCCGACGTTCGAAGACGTGCGCACGGACTGGGCCATGACGAGCGCCTTTAGCCGGGCCGAGCACTTGCTCGGCTACTTCCGTAGCCGCGTCGGGGCGGCTGCCAGGGCAGTCGAGCGGGCCCCCCATGGACGCTTCCGTTTCCAAGGCCACGTGATGGAAGCGCAGGACATGGCGGCCATGTGGGCCGTCGAGTTCGCTGTCCACCACTTGGACCTCATGGCGCAGATCCCCGGCCTACCCCCGCCGGCCCCGGGCGCCCTCTCGCTGGCCTGCGCGACCCTGGACAGGCTTACCGGCGCCAAGCGACCCAACCTTTGGAGCCCGGAGACATACGTGCTTAAGGGGACCGGGCGCCTTCGGCTGACCCCCGAGGACGCCGCCGCGCTGGCGGGGTGCGCAGGCGCCTTCCCAGCCTTCGGCTGAACACCGGGCGGCGGTTGTCGGTCGGTCTTTCGGCCCTCCTATGTCCGGCCTGATGGCCCTCCTTTGTCTGTCGTCACGGCAAGGTAACCTGCGCCCGTGGCCCCCGAACAGGTCTTTGCCGGTCGCCTCTCGAGGCTGGCCCTCACTGACGACACGGGCGCGGCCATTGGCCGGGTCGAAGACGTAGTGCTGGCGCCGCCCTACGGCGGCCGCCCCCCGCGGGTGCTCGGCTTCGTCGCCAACGTTCAGCGACGGCGCATATTCGTGAACGCCGCCCGCATCGCCACGATCGGTCCAAGTGGTATGTCGCTGAGCGGCGGCACCGTGGACCTGCGCCACTTCGAAACCCGCCCCGGCGAGCTGCTGGTATCCACCTTGCTCGGCCGGCGCGTGGGTAACGAGATCGTGATGGACGTGTCCATGACGCGCAACAACGTGGGTGACTGGGACATCCTGGGCGTCGCCCTCGGCCCCACACGTGCTCTTTACCGGCGCACGCGCCGGGTGGTGCCGTGGACCGAGGAGCGGTCGCTGTTCGACAGTGGGCCGGTTGGCGCCCAGATCGCCGAACTGCGGGATATGGAGCCCGCCGACCTGGCTGCAGCCGTCAACGCGCTACCGCCGTTGCGCCGCGCTCTACTCGCTCAGGCCATCCCCGAGGAGCAACTGGCTGACCTCTTGGAGGAGCTGCCCGAGGACGAACAGGTGAGCCTGCTCCAGGACATGGACATCAGCCGGGTCGCCGACATCATCGAAGAAATGGCCCCTGACGACGCCGCCGACCTCCTCGCGGCTATGCCACCCGAACGCCGGGCGGGGCTGCTCGAGGCGCTCGACCCCGAGGAGGCGGCATCCCTCAAGCGCCTGCTGCGCTACGGGGCGACCACGGCGGGCGGGCTCATGACGCCCGAGCCCATAGTGGTGGCTGCCGATGTGGCCGTGGCCGAAGTACTGGCCCGGCTACGCGACGGGGACCTCCCCCCAACTGTCGCCGCTCAGGCTTTTGTCTGCGAACCCCCGACCACCACACCGACCGGACGTTATTTGGGGACAGTTGGTTTCCAGCGCCTTCTGCGAGAACCGCCGTCGAGACCCATCGGGGCTTGCGTGAAGCACCGTAACTTCGTGCTCCCGGACATGGGAGAGCGCGAGGTTGCAGAGCGCCTGGCCGCCTACAACCTCATTGCCCTCGCCGTTTGCGATGAAGCCGGTCGCCTGGTGGGAGCCGTGACCGTCGACGACGTTCTCGACCGCGTCCTTCCGGTCGACTGGAGACGGCGCCGGCGATGAAGCTGTTCCCGACCCCGAACCGGGCGCGGCGCGGCGACGTAACCGTCCCGCGCGGCGCCATCGTGAGGTTGGGCCCTCACTACAGCCCGGACACCTTTGGCCGGCTTTCCGAGGCGGTGGCCCGCTATTTCGGCACAGCGCGCTTCCTCGCCATACAGACGGTTGTCGTGGCCATATGGATCACACTGAACAGCGTCGGACTTATTTACCACTGGGACCCATACCCGTTCATCTTGTTGAACCTGATGTTCTCGACCCAGGCCGCCTATGCCGCGCCGTTGATCCTGCTGGCCCAGAACCGCCAAGACGAGCGCGACCGCGAAAACATCGAGCGCGACCGTGCCGTCGCTGCCAGGACCCAAGCGGACACTGAGTTCGTTGCCCGGGAACTGGCGTCGGTCCGCCTGGCCCTAGCAGGCATGGCCACCGCCGAAGACCTCGGCGAGGCCGTGAACCGTCTCGAAGGAATGCTGAAACAATTGGCAGCCGCATCCGGCTCAAATAGTGCGGCGCCCCCAATGCCGTCCCGGCATGTCGGTCCCACCTCCAACGCTCGAGACGACGACGACCCGGAGCAGCCTCCGGGCTAGAACGCTCGCTTAGGTCGCACCGTGCTGATGCGGCGGTGGCCCGAAAACGCCACACCCACATGGCGTGCTGCCTCGAACCAACAGGCGGCCGCGCAGGTGGGCCTCAAATCCCACACTGGGTGCTCTCAGGCCCATAAGTGGTCGACATCCACCCGCACACGGCCCGATCCGGCGCCGGCCAACGAACGGGGATCGTCACCGCTCTCGTCGCTCACCGCCAGGTGGGCCATAGCTCCAGCGTCCAAGAACCTGCTCGCTTGCGCGTAACCGTGGAGGTCGTCAAGGGCGCGGCGATGGTAGGGCATGCGCATCGGAGAATAAAGCTCGAGCTCGTCGCGCGCCCGCGTCACCGCGACATAAAAGAGGCGGCGCTCTTCGTCCAGGCCCTCCTCGGAACCGAGGGCCATATCGATGGGGATGAAACCGTCTACTACGTGGGCGATGTGGACAACCGGCCACTCAAGGCCCTTCGCCGAGTGGACGGTGGAAATAACGAGGTAATCCTCGTCCAGCAGGGGTGGTCCCGCCAGGTCGCTGGTGGAACTGGGCGGAGCCAGTGCCACGTCCGCCAACCACTGACGCCAATCGGTTGCCTGGTCCCCCGCTGCCGCCAGCCGCTCGAGATCGGCCAGGCGCGGCGCCGGGTCGGCGTAGTGGCCGGCGATGACTTGGCGCAGGGCTTCCAACACTGCACCGGCACGGCCGCTCTGGCGGCCGCGGGCATCGGTTAAGCCCGCGAGGGTGGAGGAAAGACCTGCCCGTGCGGGCGCGGGTACCAGCGCCACCACCGTCTCCCAAGCCTGGACGCGATCAGTTGTGCCAGTGAGCCCGGGGAGCAGCGCCCGGGCCCGGGCGTTGCCGATGCCCTCGTGCAGCCGCAAGATGCGGAACCATGCGAGCTCGTCGTTGGGGTTGTCGACCAGCCGGGCGGCCGCCAGGAAGTCCTTCACGTGGGCGGCTTCTAGGAAACGAAGGCCGCCGTACTTGCGAAATGGGACCCGGCGGGCGGCAAGCTCGACCTCCACGAGGTCGCTGTGATGGGCGGCGCGTACGAGCACGGCTTGGTCGTGCAACGCAATCCCTTCCTCGTGGTGCCTGAGCACCGAGGCGACAATTGCCCGAGCTTCCGAAGACGCGTCATAGCATCGGACCAAGCGGGCACGCGGTCCAGGCCCTCTGTCGGCCCAAAGATGCAAGCGCTCCCCTGCACCCTGTGGACGCAGGCTGTTGGCGAGATCGAGAATGCCTTGGCGTGAACGGAAATTGCGCTCGAGAGCAACGACCTGAGCGCCGGGGAACGTCGACACCACCTCTCGCAACCGAGCGGGCGCCGCGCCCCGGAAACCGTATATGGACTGCGCCTCGTCACCGACAATGGTGAGCCCCTGGCCGTCTGGCGACAAGCACCGCACGATGTCAGCTTGGACGCCGTTGACGTCTTGGTACTCGTCCACCAGTACGTAGTCGTAACGCCCGGAGATCTCCCTACCGATGACGGGGTCCTCGAGCAGGGCATGCCAGTAAAGCATGAGGTCGTCATAATCGACGGTAGCGGCCGCTCGTTTGCGCTCAGTAAAGGCCCGGAACAACGATGCGATCTCGGTGACGTGCGGCTCGCACCAGGGGAAGTCGGCCGCCAGCACCTCTGGTAGCCTCCGGCGCGTATTGATACAGCGAGAGTAGATATGGACAAGAACGGCCGGTCGGGGCAAGCGCGCTTCAGTACCACTAAGCCCGTGCTCGGCTCGCAATATGTCCATGAGGTCCTCCGGCTCTCCCTGGCCGAGGACGCCGAACTGCGCGGGCAACCCCAGGACGGGGGCGTAGGCGCTCACAAACCGGTGGCCGACGGCGTGGAAAGTACCGCCCCAGGGCCGCCTCTGGGCGTCCCCGCACAGGTAGGCCGCCCTCGCCAACATCTCCTCGGCTGCTCGCCTGGTGAACGTCAGTAACAGGACACGCTCTGCCGCCACACCGCGCGCGAGTAGCCCGGCGACCCGCGAAACAAGAGCGCGCGTCTTGCCCGTACCCGCGCCGGCCACGACGACGAGCGGCTCCCGCCCGTGCCAAGCGACCTGGCGCTGAGCCTCGTCTAGGCCTTCGTCCCATGCCGGCGGGGGGAACATGTGTGCGATACTATCGGGGCTGGCGCCTGCGCACCATCGGTGGCGCTCAGCTATCGAACTTCAGTCCCCGGGACTTGGCTGCCTAGCAAGTGCCTCCAGCGGATGGCACCCTCGCGCTTGAGGTGATCGCGGAGATGCCGCGTACCCGCCCCGCCCGGAACATGGCACCCACCGCAGCGCTCTCGTGGCGCAGATAGGCGTTCAAGAAGTCGACCGAGGTCTTCGCCACGACCGATTCCCACGCGTTGGCCTGCGTATACGGCGGCAAATGGGTCGCACCAAAAAGATCGACGTAGTACTTCGGGGCAGAGGCGGCGTTGTAGAGGTTGGTGCTGCACACCGGGGCGTTGCCGAGATATGCGGAGTCGTGGTCACCCTGGGTCACCAGCATTGGTGGGTTGGGCGCCTTGAAATAGGCGCCGCCCAAGACGCTGTACTCGGCTCCGGACAGTATGACAGCGGCTTTGATGCGGGAATCTCGGCAACAAGTGTTTGCGACGGCCGCCAAGCTGACGTCACCGCCGTCGGACTGGCCGGCTACAGCTATTTCCGAGCGCTGGACCAGGCCGGTGAGGATCCTGCCCGCCGTGGCGCTGTCGTTGAGGACGGCAGTGATCGTGCCCGACAGCTCCGCCGGGTGGTTGACGATGTCCGGCCTCCACAAGCCGGGCCCTGGGTCCGTATGGGTGTACGTGGGGGCAGCCACCACGTAGCCGGCACGGGCCCAAGTGTCGAGGAGGATCGAATATGCGGAGGGGTACTCGCCGAACCCCTGGCTGAACACAATCAGCGGGTATGGGCCGTGAGCTCGGTCAGGAACTGCATCCGGAGCAGATCTCAGGGCCGGGTAGTAGATGGCGACGGGCACGGTGGCCGGCCCTGCTGGGGTCTGGGCGGTCGCCTCCATGGAGGCCGTACCCACAGCGAACACCCGCGCGGGTGGGACAAGGGGCTTCCTGGCAGCCGGCGCAGTCCCCGATAATGCCCTGGTAGGCGGGTCAGCTGCTGCCACCGGGCGCCCGGCGCTGGTAGCCGCCGATGTGCTCGCGACTATGCCCCTTCCACCAGGCGCCGTCGTTGCGCCTCGACGGGAAGAGCCACTTGTTGTTGAAGGCGGTACCGATGCCACGCTCACCCCGGACGTAGGCTTTGCGACCGCTACGTACGCTGCTGCACCGATCAGGCCGAGAAGCACCGCGAGCACCGTCAGCCGGCGGCGAATGTAGACAGAGCGCCTGGCGTCGCTTGTGCCAGTACCTCCGCCAGCCATCCCTACCTCCGTCGTCCGGGTCCTTCGCAAGTTGTAGCCGAACACCAACCTATGCGCCTGGCCCAAGGGCGGGGTAGCGGGTGACGCGCCCGAGCGCCTTGGTCACCGACGCTAGACTTGCTCTCTGCAGGTCTTTTGTGTCCCCGGCGCGTCTGGCCACAACCCAAGGCTGCTGTGCCCCCGCCAGGTGGGCAGCCCGGAACGTTGCGACGCTGGAAGGAGCCGGGCTACACAGGGCCCAGATGGTGCAGTAACGGGGAGTAGCGCAGTTGGTAGCGCACCTGCTTTGGGAGCAGGAGGCCGCGGGTTCGAGTCCCGCCTCCCCGACCCGAAAACAGCAGGTGAGAGCACGGGTGTGGGAGCTTCGGGCTCCGGCGTCCGGCAAATGTGCCAAATACGTGCCAGATCGCTCTCCAATGTGCATGTGCCAAACGCTCGCCGGAGCCACTTCGAGGACGTTCGCAAGCTACCATCCGGGGGGTACCAGGGCCGCTACTGGCATGGGGCACGTTGCACTTGGCGCCCGAGACCTTCAGGGCCCCAAGGCTGACGCTCTTGCCTGGCTCGTTACCGTGGAGATCGACCTCTTGCGCTGATCCTGGGTGGCCCCCGCGGACGGCCGCGTTGCCTTCGGCGACTACGCCGCGGACTTGATCAAGGACCAACACCGCGTCGGGACCACTGGCTCCTCGGGCACGTCACAGCGCCCCGCGCGACAACCCGCCGGGTAAAGCCAGAACGGCGTCTCCTGCGAGGGTGCCGGCGCGACTACCATCCGGTCGTGCCTTTGTCGAAGGATAATTTCCCGCCTTGCGCGCAATATATCGTGGCCACCTCCCGTTGTCGAGCGACACTGATCGCTCCCGTGCTCGCGACAACCATGCTCGGGTTGGCCTTTTGGGGACTGGCACCGTCTAGCTTTGCAGCCGCCGCCGTGCCTACGCACCCAAGAGCTGCCGCAGCCCCGCTGGACTTCGCGAGGCTGGGCTCACTCGACAACTACTCGGGGACGATGACCAACCACGGCTTACAGATCTCGGTCGATGTCCACTCGCCCACTGACTGGTCCGAGACGCTCGGCCACGGCAGCCCGATCATCTACGTGGACAACTACAGCTACGGCAAGAGCGTGGACGCCCGAGGGAAGTTCGTCTGGTATAAGAACCGTGCGCCTCGCGATGTCTACCAGCAGTCCCCGTACCCCGGGGCCGTTGCAGGCTTCAGGGACTTCGACAAAGTCGCCGGTCGGACCATCACCAGAGGAAAGCCGTGCACGGTCGCCGGGATCCCCGGCAGGCTCTGGACCATTGCATCGCCGCGAACCCACTACCTCTCGGAGAGCGACACCGCCTGCATTGCCAACGGCTCAGGGGCGCTCCTCGAATTTTATTCGGGGGCCGCAGGGAGTGTCGTGCCCAAGCAGGGCTGGTCCTACAGCTTCATCGTTACTTCTGTTGGAAGAACCGCTTCGATCCCTGTACCGTCGCCCGTCGTAACCGGCTGACCAAGCGCGGCGTCGAAGCTAATGCCCACGACGTAGTCCCACCATCACGAGCGATAGCCCAGCGGCCACAATCGGGTTCCCGCTATCCACCTCGAGGGAGTCGAAAAGGGCTTCGGCCAGTCGCCGCAGTCGCCGGCGTCGGCTTGATGTGTAGGCACCACCGCCCATATGTCCAGTCCGGACAAGGGCTCCTACCGCCGTTTTTCTACTTGGTTCAAGGACCGTATGCTCAGCAGGGGTCCCTTCCCTTCCACTTCCCTTGTACGTTACTCTAGTGCACACTAGACTTATGTTGCGTCTGCATCGCCCGGTTGACGAGGGCGGGGAACGAGAATGCGGATGCCCGGTCCGGGGCGTCCGCGTGAGGAGGTTCGGATGTCGTGCGGGCACGAAGACCTGGGCGAGACCGCCGGTTGGGCACTGCCGTGACGGCGCTCCAACCGCCATCGCTGGCAGGACGGACCTCGGGAGCGTGGGCCGGGCGCCCGTCAGGCATGCCCGGCGCGGTCCCGCCACCCTCGGTCCCTCTCGCCTTCCTCGGTGCGGCGGCGCTCGGGCTGGTGGCTTGCGGTGGCGCCTGGGTGTGGTCACGAGGTGCGGCAGCAACGGGCCCGACCTCGGACCGGGTTGTGGCGGCCGTGCACTTCGGGGTGCTCGCCGCACTTTCGATGGGGGTGCTCGGCGCCATGCACCAGTTCACCCCGGTGATCTCTGGCAAGGCACTGCGCTCGGTGGCTCTGGCTCGTGCCACCTTCGTCACCTGGCTACTGGCCTCATGGGGACTGCCCCTCGGTGTAGCCACCGAGCAGCTGACCGTGACCGCGATCAGCGGGGCTCTCGCTGGTGTGGCTGTCGTAATGCTGGTTGTGAACTTCACCGCGCCTCTCTCGGTGCGTGGCAAGGGCGCCCGGGTCATCGCTCTGCGCTTCGCCCTTGCCGGCTGGGTCCTCACGTGCTTCCTCGGTACGGCTTTCGCAAGCGACCGCCAGGCGAACTGGTTCGACCTTTCTCCCCACGTCGACGTCTCCATGGCAGTGCTCGGCCTGTTCGGGTGGCTCGGGACCACATACGTCGGGGTCGCTGAGAAGTTGTGGCCGATGTTCATGTTGGCCCACCTCCCGGGCCGGCACCGCGCCGGGCTGATCGCCTCGTGGGCGCTTCCGCTCGGCGCGTTCCTGCTCGCACCAGGGATCGCTTGGAGCATCCCAGTCCTCGCTTGGACCGGGGTGGTGCTCCTCGCGGTCGGCCTCGGTGCCCACACCTTCTCCCTTTGGGGCCACGTTCAGCACCGGCGCCGGAAGGCGGATCTGCACCTCGTATTCCTCGTCACCGCAGAGGCATGGTTGCTCGTCGGCACGGGGTTGGCGCTCGCTGCTGTGGTGGTACTGCCACGCCACTACCACGAGGGCATCGCCCTGGCGGCGGGGGCACTGGCGGCATTTGCCGGCTGGTTGCTCGAGGCCCTCGTCGGGCACGCCCACAAGGTGGTGCCGTTCATCTTGTGGTCCGTCCTGCGCTCGCGCGGCATCGACAAGGCCGGTACCGGGAAGCCGCTCCTGTTCGCGGACCTCTACGCCCACGCCTGGGCGGCGGTCGCCTACGGCTCGGTCACAGCGGGCATCGCCGCCCTTTGTGCCGGCCTCGGCGGGTCCCAGCCGGTGGCAACCGCCGTGGGTGGCTGCCTCCTGGCGGTGACCGGGGCCGTGCTGGCCGTCAACCTCTCGGCGGTCTCGCTCCGCCGGTTGCGCCGCAGCTCGTCGCCCCGGCCGGAGGCGCCGGCCGCCGCACTAGGGCGCCTAGATGCCAAGCAAGGCGGTACCTCCCAGTCGCCCGACCACCACTTCGACTACACCAGCATCGGCGCGGCGGCCGGCTACCTCGCCGCCAACAGGTGACCGGGGTGAGCAGCCAGGTGCAGGGGGGCCATGACGTCGCTCACGGCGCGCGCCTGCCCAAGCTCGATCTCTCTGAGCGGCCTTTCCTGGTGCTTTTCGAGCTGACCCGGGCCTGCGACCTGGCATGCCGGCACTGCCGCGCCGAGGCAGTCGCAACCGGTGACCCCCGCGAGCTTCGCACTCAGGAGGTGCGAGCGGTGCTCGACGACCTGGCGGGGCTTGGCGCTCCACGGCCCATCGTGGTCCTCACGGGCGGCGACCCCTTCAAGCGGGCCGACCTCGCAGAGCTCGTCGCACATGGTGCGGGGCTCGGTCTGGCAATGGCGGTGTCGCCTTCGGGGACCCCGCTGGCTACCAGGCACCGCTTTGCCGAACTGCGCCAGGCTGGGGCGGGCGTCGTGTCCTTGTCGATCGATGGTGCCACCGCTCCCGGCCACGACAGCTTCCGGGGGGTCGAGGGCTCTTATAAGCGCACGCTCGAGGCATGCCAGGACGCGCTCGATGTAGGCCTACGGCTGCAGGTGAACACCACGGTGACCAAGGGGACCGTAGGGGACTTGCCGGGCATCCTCCGCCTCGTCCGCGACCTCGGGGCTGGACTGTGGAGTGTGTTCTTCCTCGTCGCCGCGGGCCGGGGCCGGGCGCTGAAGGCCCTGTCGGCGCAGGAGACAGAAGACGTGCTGCATTTTCTCTACGAAGCCTCCGCCCTCGTGCGCCTAAAGACAACCGAGGCGCCCCATTACCGTCGGGTCGCTGCGGAGAATTCCAGGCCCGGAGTCTGCGCGCCCAGGCGCCACGGCCACCTCTACGAGGAACTCATGGCAGCGGCCTCGGCCGATCTCACCGGCGCTAACCGCGACGACGAGCCACCACAACAGCGCCCCAGCCCGGACGAGCCCCACCCGGTACGGCGGCGACCGCTGGCTGTCGGAGAAGGGCGGGGCGTCGTCTTCGTATCCCACGTCGGGGATGTGTACCCGAGCGGTTTCCTCTCAATTTCCGCCGGTAACGTGCGCGAGGCGCCGATCACCACGATCTACCGCGACGCCGAGCTATTCAAGGCCCTCCGGGACCCGGACCGGCTGCATGGCCGCTGTGGACGTTGCGAGTACCGCGCCGTATGCGGGGGCTCTCGGGCACGCGCCTACGCCGCCTACGGCGACCCCCTGGCCGAAGACCCCGGCTGTCCCTATATCCCGCCGGGCTGGGAAGACCAGCCGTCAGTTGGCAGTCCAACCCGGCACAGCCCAACCGGGGACATCGCCATCTGATCGGGGACAACGCCCTCTGAACCGTTATTTCAAGTGTTGGGTCGATATAGTCCACACAGGGAGGAACGACCCGTCCTCGCAGTGACTGGCAGGGCATCTCGGACCAACGTGCCCGCCGTGCGCGCATGGAAAGGAAGCCGAAAATGCCGTCTCCACAGACTTTCGTGATAGTGGGTGCCGGCCTCGCCGGTGCCAAGGCGGCCGAGACGCTGCGGGCGGAGGGTTTCGAGGGCCGCGTCCTGCTCCTCGGCGAGGAGCCGGTGCGGCCCTATGAACGACCGCCTCTGTCAAAGGAGTACCTGCGGGGCGAAAAAGGCTTCGACCAGGCCGCTGTCCACGATGCCGACTTCTACGAAACCCACAACATCGAGCTTCGCACCGGGGCTGCCGTGCTTGAGCTGGACCTGGGCTCGCGCGAAGTCGTGACGGCGTCCAAAGAACGAGCTCACTTCGACCGTCTCCTGTTGGCCACCGGGACGGTACCGCGGCAGCTCACAGTGCCCGGGGCTGAGCTCGACGGCGTGTTCTACCTGCGGACTGTGGCTGACGCCGATGCGCTCAGGAGCGCAATAACCAAGAGCACCCGCGTGGTGGTTATAGGTGCCGGCTGGATCGGGTCGGAGGTGGCCGCCTCTGCTCGCCAGTTGGGGGCCGACGTGTCCATAGTCGAGCTGGCCTCCTTGCCGCTGGAGCGTGCCCTGGGCCCCGAAGTCGGCGCGGTGTACCGTGACCTGCACGCCGCCCACGGGGTCGACCTGCATTTGACGGTGGGAGTAGCGAACCTGGAAGGCGGCTCGGCAGTCGAACGGGTGCGCCTCTCCGACGGGACCGTTTTGCCCGCTGACATCGTAGTGGTCGGCATCGGGGTGGTCCCCAGGGACGAGTTGGCGCGCACGGCCGGCATCCCGCTGGACAACGGCGTGGCCGTCGATGCCCAACTGGCGACGGCGGTGCCAGGCGTGTACGCCGCCGGCGACGTAGCCAACGCTTTCCACCCTCTTTACGGCAACCGCGTTCGCTTGGAGCACTGGTCGGCCGCCCTCAACCAGGGCCCGGTCGCGGCCAAGAACATGTTGGGGCAAGCCATAAATTACGAGCGCATGCCCTATTTCTTCTCCGATCAGTACGACATGGGGATGGAGTACCGGGGCTGGGCACCACATTTTGAACGTGTCGTTTTCCGCGGTGACCCGAAAAGCTTTCAGTTCCTTGCCTTCTGGCTTCAAGACCAGACGGTCGTGGCGGCCATGAACGCCAATATCTGGGATATGGGCGACACCCTGGAAGCGCTGTTGCGAGCCCGCCGTCGGGTTGACCCGGTGCAATTGGCCGACCCCGACATCGACCTGGCTGACCTGGCTGACCTGGCCAAGAACTGAGCAGCTTCGAGCCCGCAAGCCGCTGGGGACTTCCACCCGCGCTGGTCATGGGCCCTACGCGGAGCGGAAGCCGAGCGCTCGAGCAGCTTCCCGGTCCATCATGGCCGGGCTCCACGGCGGGTCCCACACGACCCGTACCTCGACCGGTACGGCACTACCCACAGCGGCCTCGATGGCGTCGCGCGCCATTTCGGGGAGGCTTTCCGAGGCCGGGCAACCTGGCGTTGTCAAGGTCATCTCGACAACGAGGGACCCGGTCTCCTCTCTGACGTCGTAGACGAGTCCCAGGGATACCACATCCAGGTATAACTCAGGGTCATAGACCCGCCTCAGTGCCTCCCAGGCCGCGGGGAGGGCGTCTGTCGCTCTGCGCCCGACCCTCCAACCTTCCTGCCCCGCCGCCGGGGCCGCCTCGCTCATACCCGGCGGAAGGTGACTTGCCAGTCGCCTCCGCCCATATCCTTCGCTTCGTAGGAATAGCCCTGTGAGGACAGGACCCCTTCCAGGGGGACCGGCTCGAACGGCGCCAGCACCACCAGGTCCTCACCGTCGGCCAGTTCGCTCACTGCCGACATGATTGTCTCGAACGGCTCGCGACCGTCGGCGATGATCGGCCTAGCATCAATAGTCACCACAGCTGAACCTCTTTCTCTAGCGTGCGGTTACCTGCGTCGCCGCCCGGCCGATCCGCACCCGCCAAACCCGTGGGCCCGCCTCCGCGTACTCCCAGGTGAACTCGCCCGGGTGCTCGGCGGCGAATTGGTAGTAGAGCGGCTTGGGATCGTGGTCGTTCACCAGCACGAAGCTCGTTGCCGGCCGGAGCCCCGAGTAGGTGGCAAAAATGACCTCGTGGCGCTGCGCCGGTGCCAGGTCCCGCACGTCGAGCACTTCCTCGGGAGCAGCCTCCCCGCCGGCGGAGCCCCGACCGAACTGCACGGGCACGGCGGTGCCCGTGCGGACCAGCCCGTGCAGGGCTGCCGTCGCTCGCACCGCCAAGTCGGGCCTCTGCCTGCGCAGGGCGGCCCACGCCGCCGCCACCAGCCTGCACGCCCGGTCACCTTGGCCGCTTGCAGAGAGGGCCTTGGATGCCTCGAGGAGCAAGGCCAGGACGGGCTCCAGTGAGCCCTCGACGGGCCCAGCCGCGCCTCGCTCCGCCTTCGGGCCAATGCCTTCCAGCACGCCGTGCATCTGCGCGAGCAAGTCGACCAGGGCGCCATCTGCCCGGAGACGGGGCAGCAATAGGTCGTTCTCCTTGTCGACATGTGCGGCGAACAGGGGCTCGATGGTGCTTGCGACGGCCAAAGCCTCCTGGCCTTCCCCAGCCCGGGCCAGCCTCTCGGACAGATCTGCCAGCCGCTGATGCTCGGCCGTCATCGCGTCCACCGTGGCGACGAGGTCCACATCACGAGCCGCTACCGGGTAAATGGTCTGTTCCTCTGCCAACGCATGGGGCAGGACCTCTTGTGCCAGGTACGTCACCAGTTCTGCGACCCTTACTTCGTACGAGCCACCATTGGCGACGGCGGCGTGCAACGCTGCCGCCCGGGCGTGCACCCCTTCAGTAAGGCTGCGGTGGTGCGCCAGCATGGCCTCGAAAGCTTCGGTCTCGGTCATCGTCACGCCAAGTTCTCCTCGTTTTCGGTGCGCCCTTGGTCTGGGTTGCCCATGGGCCTACCCTGATACTACATCTACTGTCGACTAGAAAAAAGACGAAGGTCGCGATCACCGGGGCGCCGCGCTCGGCCAACGCCGGCTAGGCTCTAGCGAAGGCTTCTCCCGGTTCCGCCCGCAACCGGCGCCGGGTCTGCCGGGCCGCGTGGGCAGTGGACTGCAAAGGTCCCCGGCGGCCGCAAACGGTCGAGATGCCGAACGATCCGTACAACTCGGGCACCAACCGCGTACCAGGCATAGAAGTTCTGTGCAACTATAGAAGTAGTCTGGCACCAAGTCTCGCAAACAACCAGAAGTGGTAAATCGTTCTAGAGGTGTCCCCACTTATGTCACCCCCTCGCTCCGTTCCCGACGACGTCCAAACCCAAGCCAGAGCGTTGGGGGATCCCACCCGTTTTCGCATCTTCCGCTACATCTTCGAGGCGGGGCGCCCCGTCGACGTGGCCGAGTTGACGGGCTACATGCAGCTCAACCACAACGCGGTCCGCCAGCACCTCGAAGTGCTCACGTCGGCTGCTCTCGTTGTCGAAGGCCAGGAACAACGCCTACGCCCCGGTCGCCCCCGGCTTCTTTACGAGGCCGACCCGGCCTCAGCCGGGCTCTGGGGGACCCCCGGCCCCTATGAGGAGCTGGCTACCGCATTGGCAGAGGCCATGCGCGCCGGCACCTCGACAGAGGAGGTTGGTCACCGGGTGGGGCTGGCCCGGTCCCGCGAGCTCTCTCGCCGAGGGGCCGCGCAAGACCCTGTGGGGGTGATAGAACACGAGATGGCCAGGGCGGGCTTCAAACCCGCTCGCCGTGAGCGTGGGCGCGGTCTCGAGCTCGTGCTGGAGAACTGCCCCTTCGAGAGCGCCGCCGCCGTAAACGCCAAGGCGGTATGCCAGCTCCACCTCGGCCTGGCCAAAGGCTTGGCTCAAGGGATCGGGGGCATCGAAATCGAAGACTTAGTGCCCAAAAATCCCCATCGGGCTGGCTGCCGGCTCCTGGTCAAGGAGCCCTGATGGAAGCGAGCCAGCCCGAGGTAGCCGGTGCTGCAGATACGGGCGCCGCGGGCAGCGACGAGGAGGATGTGGCGGGCGAGCCCGCATGCTTCGCTCATCTCGTGTGCCCGTTTTGCGGCGGCGTGCTGGCCGAAGGCCATGGGCCAGGCTGTGAGCACGTAGACCCCACCGGCCCCTTCAGCGTCAACTAGGGATACCCAGGCGGCCCGAGCCACCCCGCACAGACGGGTCGGGCGGCGCGGCCGGCTCGCCTGCGGAGCGGGCCGCCCTCATCGAGATCCAAAGTCGCTTCGTCGCCGCTACGCCTGGCGGGCCCATATAGTGCCGACCATGGCACCCGACTTTTCGCAGTGCGCGGCGAGGAGCCTTTTTATCCTCCCGTGGCCCTGTCGATCTATCTGTGTGGGGCGATATATATGTGCGGCATAGGCGGCTGCGTCGCCGCTGAGGGGGAAAGCGTACCCCTCGACCGCCTGACGGCCCTGAGGGATGCCATGCTCCACCGTGGCCCCGACGGGTCCGGGATAGAAGTCGTAGACAATGTCGGCCTCGTGCATACGAGGTTGGCCATCATTGACGTCAGCGAACAGGCCAGCCAGCCCATGCGCCACCCTGATGGAAGGTGGTGGCTCGCCTACAACGGTGAGATTTATAACCACAAAGCCCTGCGTGACCATTTAGGGGGGCCCCCGCCCACCTCAGACGGGGATACCGCCACCCTGTTGTCTTTGCTCGCTGCCCGTGGCACCGAGGGCCTGAGCGAGCTCAACGGCCAGTTCGCCTTCGCAGCCCTGGATCTCCACGGCCGAGCCCTTTACCTCGTACGCGACCGGTTCGGTATCAAGCCTTTGTACCTGGCCCGCGAGGCCGGGACGACGTGGTTCGCCAGCGAGCCGGGCGCCCTGGTGGCGGCCGGACTGGAGGCTAGACCCGACCAGCCCGGTTGGCCTGGCCTGGTGGACGGGTCCTATTACCGCGGGGACAAAACGCTCCTGGCAGGTACGCGACGATTGTTGCCCGGTACGTTGGCGCGCGTCGATTTGGCGACCAACGCGGTCTCGGTGCAACAGTGGATTTCAACGGCTCGCCACGTAAGCTCGCAGCGCCAAGACGAGTTGAAACGCCCGCGCCGCTCGATGACCGATCGCCTCGAGGGCACGCTTCGCTCGGCGGTCCACTCTTCCATGCTGAGCGATGTGCCCATCGGGACAATGTGCTCAGGCGGGCTGGACTCCAGCCTCGTTACCGCCCTGGCCGCCGAGGTCAAGCCTGACCTAGTCGCCTTTGCGGCCAGCTACGGAGGCGGGACAAGCCAGGACGAAGGCCCGGCGGCGCGCCGTGTGGCGGGGTCGCTCGGCATAGAAGCCGATGTCTTCGAAGTCACCGAGCAGGGTTGGAGGAGCGGCTTCGTGCCCGCGACCGTCCATTTTGGAGAGCCATTGCATAACGCCAGTTCAGTTGTGATCGCTCAGATCGCGGAGCGAGCACGTCAGCGCGGCATCAAAGTGCTCCTCACAGGGGAGGGCGCAGACGAGCTGTTCGGGGGCTATTACAACTATGCCGAACCGCCGCTTCGACGGTTCTTGTTCGGCTATCCCCTTCTCCTGCGTGCGTCAGAAGACCTACTGGCTCAGGAGCCTCGCCGGCTTCTCCGCCAGCTGACCAGGCCACGGTCTTCGCAGCGGCGTAGTGGGCAACGCTCCGACTGGGACCCTACATCATTTGTCGGGCGGTTCGGTCACGAGCCGTACGACGATACTCCCGAAAACCTCGGCGTAGGCGATGCGTATGCCTCCCATGACGATGCCCGACGCAAAGTCGAGACGCGTATCCTCATGGACTTCGACCGTAACCTCTCCCACCTGCTCTGCCGGATGGACAAAAACATGATGCAGGTGTCGGTCGAAGCCCGGGTGCCGTTCTTAGACCCTCGAGTAGTGGAGCTTGCTCTGAACCTGCCGCTGGAGTACCGCCTTTTACCCTGGAACAAAGGGATATTACGAGATGTGGCCCGCCGCCACCTACCCCTGTCAATCGCGTACCGGCGCAAGATCCGTGGGATGATCTTCGACGCGGGCGAATGGGTCGAGGCTGGAGCCAACCCTGCCTTCCTGTCTGAGGGGCTTTTCCGAGACCTCTTTGCCATTCCCGCCCCGACCTTCCAAGAACTGGTCGCCACAGCAAGCAGCACGCAGCGCATGCGCCTATGGTCTACCGAAGTCTGGTGCCGTTCAGTGTTCGCGGGCGAGCCAGCGCCCACAATAGAAAAGGAGCTCTGGCCCCAAGGCGCGTGACCCATACTCCAAGGCCCCATACTTCAAATGCAAGGACCCAGAAGCCACCGACTACTTCTGTCACAGTACCTTCGTGAGCCGTACGTCCTCTCGGCGCGTGTCAAGCTATATGAGACAACTTCTTCAAAGAAATAGAGGCTCGGTCGGCTCGTCTTGGGGCTTGTTGATCCAGGCCATCGTCGGCAAAGCAGGAGGTGTTGGAGGCTTGCGCACGAAGCGCTCGGGGTGC
>DASSZK010000089.1:0-4063 GCA_035702845.1 Acidimicrobiales bacterium | reverse complement strand
CCGGCTTGACTCCTTCAGCCCACCGGGGTCTATTCGGTGACGTGCACTTAGGGAGTGACCGCAGTGTTACCGGGCGCAAGGGTCGTAGGAGGGGATGCCCCATTCGATACGGCAGGTGAAAACGTAGGAAAGGTAGAACTGTGAGGCGCTAGGGCAGGAGGACCAGGCGATTCTGCTCCGCTTGCAAACGCTCCCCAAGCAATTAGACACACGAAACAAACCCCCACCACACCCATGGCGGCTCCAACTGTCCTGGACGCTTTCATGGCTCAAGCAACTCCTAACCGCCGACGGCTCTATGGGTAAGGAACGATATTCCAAATTTGATTATTGTCACCGTTATAGCAGGTGTACTGCTCGACTGGGTCATTAGCATTTCCGCTGCTAGTAAGACACAGGCCCTGGCTATCAATCAGGTAGGCTTCGTTAGGTTCGCCGCTAATCCCCGCAGAATAAGCCAGGTAAATTTCGTTGCCCGCGCCGACGCAGGGCTCGAAGACTTGGACGGCATCATTGTTCCCAGTGTTGCCGTAATTATCTATACAACCCTCATTGTTCGAGGCTTGACTTTGTATCTGATAGTAGTAAGCCGTCGAAGTATTGAGGAAATCGAAGGTCTGGTTGGCACTGCCTTGACAAGGATCATACTGGTAAACGTCATATCCTTGTGGATAGCCGAGAGTTGTCATACACGTCGGTATACCGATATTCGCTATTTGCAACCCATTGATATTGTCGGGGCTTACAGTTCCAGAACCCGACGGAGAGCTACCAGCTCCGAGCGTGGTTGGCGACGTAGAGGTCCCACTGGAGGCCTTCGAATGGAAGGCCGGGAATTTCGAACGATGGGGAGCGAGCGCAGGGGAGCCAGATGAGCCCGGTCCGGACGCAAACGCCGCGTATGAAGATGGGCCAACGACGACGAGTGTAAGGTGCTGATCGCTGTTCCAACGACTTTGAGCAACTTTGATGTTCTCACCGTGATCCCCCCCAAGTTAGCAGATGACATCACGCTATTCCTGAACTGGTCTCAGTTCAAGGGGCCAGTCGACCTGGAGAGAGGAACGTCCGGCGGTAAAGGGGGTCGAGTCCGACGGCATGTCGGTGGCACAGCCAGTTGGCCTCCTGGCTCCCGTACAGTCGCGCGAAACTAAGACTCGTGAAGCGATTCGCGGCGGTCGCAGGCGCGCTGCTGGGTCTGGTCCTTGCCCTCGCAGGTAGTCTTGCTGTAGCCGTAGTGGACCTTGTGCCAATGGGAGCCGGGAGGACTCGACTCGTCTTCGCCGGAGGACTGCTTCTGCTCGCGGGAGGGCTCACTCCTGTAGCCCAATGCGTCCACTCATTCCGCGGGACGGCTCTCCGACCGTAACAGTGCCGTATCGCCCAGCGGCGGACCCCGATCTGCGTTGCTCCTGTCATCTGGGGTGGAATGCCTTCTGCTGGTCGAAGGACTTGGCGCGCGGGACTGGGGTGTGGGGCGGAGCCCCGCTCGGGGCATCAGCCCCGAACGATGATCGTTCAGGCGGCTGGGCTGAGAGTGACCGCGTGGCCGAGGGATTCGAGACGGTGCACGAGGCGACGGGTCTCGGAGTCGGCGTCGGAGTGCTTGTCGAACCAGTCGGCGCCGAGGTCCTCGTAGGGAGCGCCGTCGCTGAGGATGTGGTACGCGGCGACGATGATCGTGTGGGAGACGGCGATGATGGCTTTGTTCGGCCCTCTTCGGCGGGCGAGGCGGCGGTATTGAGCGCTTAGGGCGCGCCGCAAAATAACTCAGTCATTCAGGACGACGAAACCCGCGGACAGACTAGAATAGTGTAACTACATTGGATAACTTATTTTGCGGAGGGCCCTTAGACTTAGGTATGAGCTCTTGGTCCGCGACGCTGCCCAGGCCGATTCGACAAGAGCCCGACGCAGCCACCGGCTCCCTTGCCTGCTTCCGGCTGCACGGTGCTTGCCTGCCGACTCGTGATTGGCGGCGCCAGACCTGCCCACGCCGCGAGGTGCCCGGCGGTCGGGAACCTGCTCATGTCCCCACCGGTCTCGGCGATGAAGGTCTCAGCAGTGGTCCGCTTCACCCACGGGATCGTGCACAGCAGCTGGAGCGCCGGCGCGAAAGGGGCGGCACGCTCCGCGATCTCGACGGAGAGCTCGGTGATGGCCCGGTCGAGGAAGGCGACGTGGTCGATGATCTGTCGAGCAACGACTGCATGGTGGGCTTTGAACCGCCCGGCGAGTGCCTCGGTCAGCGCGGGGATCTTGGCCCGCATCGTCGACTGGGACATCTGGGCCAGCACCGCGGGGTCGCGCTCGCCGGCGATGAGCGCCTCGAGCATGGCCAACGACGACTTCGACCACACCTCCGACGCCACCGAGGTGAGCTTGATCCCAGCTTGGAGCAGCTTCTCGAGGCGCTGGATCTCACGCGCGCGCTCATCCACCTGGGTCTTGCGATAACGCGTGAGGTCGCGTAACTCTCGGATCGGCGGTGGGGGCACTAAGCTGGGGCGGACCATCCCGTGGGCGGCGACATCAGCGAGCCACTCCGCGTCGGCAAGGTCCGTTTTGCGGCCGGGGACGTTCTTGACGTGGTGCGCGTTGACGAGCCACAGCTCAGGCCCTGTGCCTTCCAGCGCGTAGTAGACCGGCTTCCAGTACACGCCGGTCGCCTCCATGACCACGAGGCTCACGTCGGCTTCGACCAGCCAGACGGCTAACTCCGCCAGGCCCCTCGACGTCGTCGCGAACTTCTGCTTGGACACGGTGCGCTCCTTCTTGACCACCGCCCTCACGCAGCCGACCACCCAGTCCCGGTGGACATCGAGGCCGGCGACCCGGTCCCAAATCCGCTCCACTGCTACCTCCATCGTCGTGTATTCGGACGCCAGCCCGGTCGAGGGACCCTGAGAACAGCGAATCTGGGGTACGTGCTCAAAGCGACACTCACAGGTCCCGGACGTCCCTGCACCAGACTCTGATCGAACTCGAGGCTTCAAGATGACTCGGAGACGCGGCCGGACCGGCACCCTAAGCATTCCATCCTCACGAGTGGCCGTCCACGGCCATCGAGACTGGGGTGGAGCGCCTCGTGTCAAGAGCGCCGGCCCTTCGTGCCGGCACCTTTAGCCTTTGGGGTGTGCCGCGATGCGATGGTGGGGGGGTGTATAGGTGGACGCGCCGAAGATCCCCCCTCCGCCTCGTTAGGCGGGGAGGGGCAGGGCGGTCAAGGCCGCAGGAGCGAGCGCGTGACGTGACCCGGCACGGGTTTGGGTGCGACTAAGTGTCTCTCTCTTGATGGCCCGGGGTGTTGGGGGGAGATCAGACTGGTTGAGGAAGCCCGCCAGGGCTTCCTGGTCGCCTTGGTGGTCTGCGGCGGCGGTTCTCCTTTTTCGAAGGGTCTGGACGCGTTGCGGTTTTCTCCACGGCCAGGCGATGCCTGGCGGGCACGTCGGTCATCGGGGTGCCGGTCATCTCTTCGCCGCGACGATGGGCGGCATGGAGTGGTGCGGCCGCAGCCCGACGGGCTCAATCAAGTGCTCGGCGCCGCCTTGCGGGGGCCATCACCTACCTGCTCTTCGAACACGCGACAGGCCATGGCAAGCTGCGCCTGTTCGAAGCAAGATGGCGAGCGGCGCCGAGGGCTCCGCGCGGCTGGACTTCTAACGGATCTTCTAACGTACCGGTCGGCACAGAGCCGCAAAACCGAGGACGGCCTGGTCTCCGCTCCCACGGGAAAGTCCTGGTAGGAGGCACTTTCTGGGATGAGCGGTGACTGGGCAGGACGGACTTTAGCGGGCTCATAACCCGAAGGTCGTTGGTTCAAATCCAACCCCCGCCACCACGACCGCTGGTCAGGCGCGCACCTCGTGCAGGGGTGCAGGCGCCTGACCAGCGGTTTCTCGTTCCGCCGCTCGTCGAAGATGCGGATTTCTCGGGTGTTTTTCTCGGGGCCTTATCAACGTTGCCCAGCGCATGCCATGGCAGGGTGGCGCGGCGCGTGCGGCCGCTGAGCTGCGGTTCCGCTGCAATCGGCACACCGATGTTGCCTCCGAGGCGGTCTTGC
>DASSZK010000065.1:0-7743 GCA_035702845.1 Acidimicrobiales bacterium | reverse complement strand
GCCCAGTAGAGGTTTGAGCGAGGCTAGTTGTGCCTCTTAGTAGGGTGCTTAGTTTCGTAGGGTTTCGTAGGGTTTCGTAGGGTGCTTAGTGACCCGACAAGGCCCGCTTGGCGACCGACAGGAGGTCGACTGCTCCGCCCCGCGATCCGTGCTGGTGTGATGCCTCTAGCTGCGCACGAAGGGAAGCCACCTCCTCGTCGAGGCGGCCACAGTTGATGGTTGCCTCTTCGGCCCGCCCGGTTTCCTCCTCGAGCCGGCGGTTGAGGTGCTCGATAGCCGACTCGAGGTTCTCGATGTGGCGGTCCTTCAACTCGGTGGCCTGCTCGAAGTGCAATGCGCGATGGCGTTCGAGGTCGTACGCCGTCTCCATGCCATGGCGGTCACCCATGGCGTCGTAGTACTCAGACGCGGCGACGAGTGCTGCCTCGGGTTGGCGCTGCAAGCCGGGGGGAGGGGACAGCTCTGCCCAGCCGGCTGGGAGGTCGGACAGCCACCGCCACAGCTTCGCCTGCGAGCCGGTGAGCACGTCCGCCTCGTCGTCGCTACCGGCCGCCGTCTGATGGTGGCGCATGCCCGAGGACACGAACCCCGACGCCGCAGCGGCGTCGAGGGAAGCCTCGGGGAGCGCCTCGGACAGTTGTGCGAGCAGCGCCTGCCCCTGGGTTGTGGGATCGGCGATGAAGTCCTCGTAGCGGACGACGATCACCCGCCGGCCTGCCAGCCCGTCCAGGATCTCGGCCCAGTACAACTGCCACAGTGCCAGCGCCACCGAAACGGGCCGTTGATCGCGTTTGCGGATCGACAGGGCGACGTCTACCGGGTTGCGGTCGACAAGGACGACTGTGAAGCCGGCGTCGAGCGCCGGCAGCCACGCCGGGAGCACCAAGCTGATGCGCGGGTCCTTGATGACGAGGGGGGTGCCGCCCGACTGGGCGGCCAGGGCATTGATGGTCTCTTCGACTCTGCGTTGCCACTGGGGTGCCACGCGCTCCACCAGCTCGCGTTTGGGCGGGCGGTCCCAGGCACCGCCCAGTTCAGCCAGCAGCTGGTCGTTGAGGGCGTTAACGTCTTCGCGTTCGAAGAAGCCCTTGGGGTTGTCCTCGGCAGGTGCCAGCAGTTCTGTTGCCTCACCGGCGTAAAGCCCCGCCTTGGCCAGGAAGCCGGCGACAGCGCTGGTACCGCTGCGGTGCATACCCAGGACGGCGGCGCCCCTGGGCTGGGTCAGCTTGGTCTTTTCAGCCACTGCCCACGAAGCTACCCGACGGCACTACGTGTGCCCGTACGCCTGTGCCGACGCGGGGAGGCGGGCCGTGGGTGGGACGCCGATCGTCGGTTGAGCTGCCGGTTGCGGCTTGGTGGCGGCTTGGTTGCAGGTGGCAGGGGCATGGTGGAACTGGCCACCGGCGGCGGTTTGCGTCGTCGCCGCGGTGAGCTGTGGGCCCGTTAGCCCCGCTCTAGGCCCGGGCCGACTATGGCAGAGGCCGGCGGGACGCCGGTTCGACAGGTGTTGCGGCGGGCGGTTAGCAAAATCGCGCGAAAGTCACCCACTGCCCCCGGGTTGCGGAGGGGGTCAAACGGGTTTCTGGGCACAGTCGCCATATCGCTTTGCGTGTTTTCGCGCGCCACACGCGCGAAGAACGCGCTTTGTCGTCCCCTGCCCAGATCAAACCTGACATTTGCCGGCACTTCCGGGCGGGGACAAAGGTAAAGTTTCGCGCGGTTTTGCCTGCGGGGTTCTGTGTGAGCCTCAGGGAGAGGCGATGAGGCAACGGACCGCGGCGCGTTTACTGCAGGCGGAGTCCCACTGTGACCCCCAGCGCCAGTGGGGGCAGCCCGTCAGGCCGAAGAGTGGCTACCTGCACCGGCAATTGGCGACGAGCCAACCTCATCGAGGACCGAATGCCCGGCAATACCTTCCCGCATGTTGATCTCAGCGCCAGGGGAGCTTTGCAGCCAGTCGTCGAGCCGGTCGAGGATGTCGGCGTCCACCCCGGCGTCGAACTTGCGCGCAAAGGGCTTTCCCGAGGCCACCAAAAAGTCGAAGTCGGCGCTTGTGAGCAGGTACGGGTGCGGCCCGGGCGGGTCGTCCCAGCGCATGCAGTGCAACAAGTCGAGCTCCACGTGCAAAGACGGGTCGTTCATGAGCACCGTCTGGGTGGCCGACTCGTCGGACAACAGCGTGTGCCGGCAATGCTCGACGTACTGCGGGTGGTCTGTGCGGAACCGCTGCAGCGCCTCAGCCGCCTTGCGGTCCATGGTCACCCAGTTAGAACCCTTCCACAAAGGGAAGTCCTCGCCGTAAGGGACGGCTCGCCGGCGCCACCCAAGGACCTTTCCCATCCCGTCCGCCAGATGGTAAAAGTACAGGCGCCCTTCCTTGGAGAACACCCGGTTGGCAGCGCCGTCGCGCACCTTGGTGGCGAGGGGGCGCAACGGCGCCGGGACCCGAGAGAGTGCCTGGCGATCGAGCCGCCAAAAGTAGCGGTACCAGTAGCGCAGGTGAAGGTCACGCCGCTCGCGGGCATCCCCCGAGGCGTAGGGGAGGGCGAGCATGTACGCATTGGCGGGCGTGGTTGCGAGCTTGTCCTCCAGCGCCTTCAAAGGTTGCACCGGGTAGTCCTGTCCCGAGAGAAGGACGAACCAGTGGCACTGCGTGTTGGCGGTAGCCCAGTCGAGCACCCGCCAGTGCGCTTGCGTGAGCTCGAAGCTCCCCCACTTGACGGGGCGCGGGGCCATCATGACGTGCGCGCCTGTTTCCCGTTCCACGAGCGCTGCGTCGATAGGACAGGCGGAAGGGTCATGGTGGACTACCAACGTCGCTCGGGGCTGTTGGGAGCGAAGGGCCCGCAGGAGGCGCAGCAGACCGGGCAGGGGCCGGTGATTGATGACGATGTAGCAGATGCGGTCGTCCGAGCGCTGCGCGCGCGCGTCAGTACGAGGCAGGCGGACGGTCATAGCGGCTTTATACCCGATGGAGCCCAAGTAACATCGACCGATGCCTTGGTGGCCCCGGCGCAGGGAACAGCCGTCCCCCCGAATGCTCGGTGTCCTGATGTGTTACAACGACGGCGACCTGGTGGAACGCGCCGTAACCTACCTGCGCGAGCAGGACCACCACTTGGTCGTATGGGACCACGGGTCCACGGACGAAACACCCTCCGTGCTTGACCGGTTGCGCGGCGAGATCATGGAGCACCAAGTCGTGCCTCGCAGTGTCGACTTCTACGGCCTCTACCAGGCGATGTCCAGGCACCTGATCGACGACTACACGCAGCATTACGACTGGGTCTCTTGGCCTGACCAGGACGAGTTCCTCGAAGGACCGAACAGGTCGCGCCCGTACCGCGAATGGGTACGGGAGGTGCTTGCTTCGCCCTACGACTGGGTGCAGTTCAACAATTTCAATTTCTGGTGGACCGAAGCGGACGACCCGAGCGTCGTCGACCCGGTGCAAAGGGTGCGCCACTACTGCCTATGGCCTACCTGCGGACCGCGGATCCGTGCTTGGCGAGCAAGCTCGACCAACATCCGGGAGTTCAACCACAACCCTCCGACCGGTGAGCGGTACCCGGCCATGTTCAACCTGCGTCATTACCCCATGCGCTCGCGGGCTCACATGGAGCGCAGGTTGACCGTCGACCGAGCCGGTTTGCGCCGTGGTGGCAGCAACTTCCACTACGAGAACATGAGCTCGTGGCCGGAGCGCTTAATCATCCCGCCAAACCAGCTCCATCTCGATGACGGGACGTCGGAGCTGGACACGAGCATCACCTTCGACTGGTCAACGGTTTACGGGACGGCAGCCGGCGCGCACAGCCCCGTGCGCGAGGCCTGACGCCACCGGGTTATGTGGCGGGATGTGCGCCTGCGCCGGCCAGCGTGGTGAGCAGGCCTGCTCCGGTGGACGCGTCATCCACGGTGACCAGGAACTGCTTACCGTCGGTTAGCTCTACAGACAGCGCCGGCCCCCGGCGGGTCACGACGGCCGCCTTGCCGAACAGAGCCAGGCTCCCCCTGTAGCCGAAGGAAGGCATCGTTATCTCGACAACCTCTGCTCGGGCCACCCTGCGTAGGGGTACCCGGGTCAGGACAATGCCCAGAGCGCCATAGGCGACCGAGAGGCCTTTGTCGTTGACGGTGACGCGTACTGATGTGAAGGCGAGAAGGACCACGGCAACCACGAGCGCAGCGATGCCAGGTTCCCATAGTGTCGTCGCAAGCAAACCGGCGCCTGCGGCGACAAGTCCCCCCGAGACGAACATCACCCAGCGTGAGTGCGAGTAGCCGTACCAAACTGCCCGCTCGCCTGTACCGAGCTCGAGCTTTATGGCGCTGGCCGTCGCCACCTCAGTCGTGCTCCACTCCCGGGTCAGCCGGGTCAGGGCCCATGTCATTGCCGCTGTGGCGGGCAGGCACAACATGGGAGCGGCCCATACCCACGCCCCCGACCGGGCGTCGGTCCAGCTGGTGGCACCGTAGTTTGCCGCCAGCGTGCAAGCGCCTATGGCCAGGCCCAGGGCAGCGAAGAAGTTGCCCAGACCGGCCAGGAAAATGCCCGACCACAGGACGCGCCGCGTGCTCCAGGATGTTGGGGGCACGTCGGGCCAGGAAGCGGCACCGATGACGGCCCAGAGCATGCCGAACAGGCAAAGGCCGATGGGGGCGCCCGCTGCCAGCAGGCGCGGGCCAGAACCGTTGGGTGCGCCGGAGAACCCCCAATGCACGGCGGCAGGCGACGGCAGGTGTGACCACATGAGCCCGGCCAGCACGATCGTGGAAAGGGTCAGTAGGGCGGGTGCTGCGCCGAGCACGCTGAGGCGTCGCAGCAGGGTTGGTTTGTCGTTGCTCACAGTCGTTCTCCTACTGGGCTCACAGTTGTTCTCCTACTAGATCCAGGATTTCCTGTCGGGACATGCCATGGCGCCTGGCCAGGTCGATGAACTTGCGCACTTCGTCGAGCACAGGCGCGGCCTTCTGTGCGGCCGCAGATACCACGGCTCCCCGGTAAGGGCGCAGCTCGATCACACCGTCGTCGCGGAGCAACCCGTAGGCCCGCAGCACCGTGTGGAGGTTGACGCCGATGTCGGCGGCCAGGACCTTCGCAGCGGGCAACCGGTCGCCCGGCACGAGCTCGCCCGTGCCCACGGCACGCCGGACCTGGGCGGCTACCTGCTCGTACAGAGGCAGCTGGCTGGACTGGTCGAGACGAACGAGCACGTCGGTCCTGCCTCCTTCCCTGCCGTGGGCCGTTCCCACGCGCTACGGCACATACTACGATATGTTCTAGTTGAGTTAGAAGAAGCAGCGACAGCGACCCGAACGACCCCCCATATCCGCTCGGATAGCGTGAAGCGTGCTCTTGGCGACCAGAGTTGCCGCCACCGGCACCTCCTCTGCGCAGTCGCGGGCGTCACGGCCGGCTCTGTTTCGCGTGTTCCTGCCAGCGTGGGCATTGGTCTTCGTCCTGGCCGCATTGTGGGCGTTGGCCAGTCCGCTGGGCTCGTCCCCGGACGCCCCCTCGCAAATAGCCCGGGCGGCCTCCGTCGTGCGCGGACAATGGGTTGGCCCCTCCGCTCCCGGGCCGGGCTCCAATGTCACCACCTTGGTAAGGGTCCCTCGAACTTACGCGCTCGAGGCCGCCGATAGCCGATGTTTTATGTTCCTGGAGGCGGTAAGCGCAGAATGCGCCACCCCACAGCCGGTATCGGGCAAGTTGGTGACGGTACAAAGTCACGTCGGGCGGTACCCGCCGCTTTACTACGCGATGGTGGGCTGGCCGTCGTTGCTGACCTACGGTGCGATCGGTACCTACCTGATGGAGATGGTAAGCGCACTCATTTGTGCGCTGTTTATCGCCCTCGCGCTAACCATCGCGACCGTGTACGGGCGCTCGCGCCTATTGATGCTCGCCGTTGGCGTGGCTGCTACGCCGATGACGCTGTACTTGGCGGGCACAGTAAACCCGAGCGGGCTCGAGCTTGCCTGCGCGCTAAGTATGTGGTGCAGCTTGGCGGTGTGGGTGAGGTGGTACCTGCATGCGCCCCCGGCCCCGGTGGTCGCCGTGGCAGCGGTTTCAACGTGTGCCCTGGTTTGGACGAGGCCGACGGCTTTCGCGTGGCCGGTGCTGGCTGCGGTCGTGTTCGCGCCCATCGTTTGGCGTGAACGGCACCGAGGCGAACGACAATATCCCAGCCGAAAGCTCGTGCAACGCAGCACCGTCGCGGTGGCTCTCGCTTTGCTCGGATCCTTGGCTTGGACGCTACTTGCCCGGGCGACGGCCGTACTGCCCAACTTCTCCCCGCTGCCCAAGGGGTCGTCCTGGGGCCATATCTTCTTCTACGTCGCTACGGACATCCCTTGGTTGGCCGTTCAAGCTGTGGGCAATTTCGGGCACCTCGACACCCCTGTGCCGCGCCCCGTGCTGGCGGTGTGGGCTGTGGTGGCCGCCGCCCTGGTTGCCGGCGCACTCCGGCGGGGTACCGCTCGGTCAAAGGTGTCCCTCGGGTTGCTGCTTGTGTTTAGCTACGCGTTCCCTTTTGCAAGTCTCGTGGTGGCGGCACCGTCGTTTGGCTTCATAGGCCAGGGCCGTTATTTCTTGCCGCTGTGGGGGGCAATCCCTGTCGTTGCCGCGTGCTGGTTGCCCGAGCAAAAAAAGGCCCGGGTAGCCGGCGCCATGGGTTGGTTGGGCGGAACCGCTCTGATGTTGGCACAGGTGGCCAGTTTTTACTGGGGGTTGCGCAGGTACGTGACGGGGGTACCAGGTGCCTGGTCGCTTTCTGGGCCTCGTGGCAAGGTATGGGCTCCACCGCTCGGAGCGTGGTGGCTGATAGCGCTGTTCGCGCTGGGGTGCGCCGCTCTCTTGGTGCTGGCTGTTCGCTGGTCGGCTGGGACCTCGGCTGAAGGGCATGGCGCCCTGGGGCCCCATCGGCCGGCGCACCTACTGGGTAGCACCGGCCGGTAGGCCACAGGCTTTGCTTTAGAGGCCCGAGTAGGCGACCAGGTCCTGCCCGTTCATCGCGTAAAGCGTGGTGCCGATCGCTTCCACCCACGGCCAGTGGGCGCCGGGAGCCGATAGCGAAATGCTCTGGAGCAGGGCGCCGTTGGAGGCGTTGACTTCGTACACCGTGCCGTTTTGGACCTGCTCGAAGAGGTCACCGCCGGCGTAGACGATCGATCCCTCGCCACCGGCTGAGGTATGCCACAGTTTCGTCCACGAGTTGCCGCTGACCGATACGGCGGTAATGCCGTCGGAGCATGGGACGTAGACGATCTCGCCGTTGACGGCAGTGTTGCCGAAGGCGGCATCTTCGGTGGCGCTGCACAGTTGGGCCGAGTACAGCTGGGCCCCGACGCCACCGGGGTTGGTGGTGGATATCAGGTAGCCGACACCGTCTTTGCCGACCTGCAGGGCCTGGTTGTTGGGGAGCACCGCCGGTGATTCCGACCCCAGGTCCGTGTCACCGGAGTTGAGCGACTGCCAGTCGGACGGGGCGAAGTACTGTACCGACGAAAAGTTGGGCGACAGCTCGATGACGCCGTCGGTCCCGTTGTAGGTCGAGGTGTTGGCGCCGTTGCCGTCGGCGACGAGCAGGTTGCCGTTGCTCAGCACGTCTGCTCCGCCCTCCTCCCAGATACCGGCCTGGCTGCTCGGGACTTTCCAGTAGGAAGGTGTGCCCCCGGACTCGGGGTAACTGGCCATGGCGCCGCTGTAGTTGCCGCAGTCGCCGTAGAGGCCGCCGAAGG
>DASSZK010000048.1:0-16283 GCA_035702845.1 Acidimicrobiales bacterium | reverse complement strand
GCGCAGCCGCTCCGCAGCTTGCTGGCGGCGGCCAACTCGTCTTCGTAGGCTCCATCGCCGGCCTCGTCGGCGTGGGCCAGGAGGCGGCCTACTGCGCCGCCAAGGCCGGTCTTCGCGGGTTGGCGGACAGCCTGCGCGAGGAGTGGCCCGGTGCCAAGGTGACACTGGTGAGCCCAGGGCCGGTGGACACGGCGTTTTTTGACCGTCGTAACCGCCCGTACCTGCGGTCGTGGCCCAAGCCCGTCCCAGTTTCCAAGGTGGTGTTCGCAATAGTGCGAGCGCTCGAGCACCCCCGGGCCGAGGTTGTCGTCCCCACCTGGTTGGAGCTCGCCGCAAGGTTGCACGGAGGTCTCCCCGAGGTATACCGAGCCCTGGCGGGGCTCAACCGGCAAGTGGCGCATTAAGCGGCACGCGGCTACCTGTGAGCAGATAGCGCCCACGACGCTCTAAAGCCAGCAGCCAGGGCCGCTACGATCACCCCATGGCCCTGGTAGAGCGGGCGTGGCACCGGGCCAGTGCGGCCACCGTCCTCGTCAGGCGCGCGCCAACGGCCGCCAAAGAACGCTTGGCACACATCCCGCAACTGGCGCCAGTGACCAGGATCCTCCCGTTGTTGGTCCTTATGAGCCTCTACGCGGCGAGGTTCAGCGAGGTCAGTGTTGCGAGCCTGCGCGCCTTCCAGCAGGACGCCTACGACCTCTCGCTCTACGACCAAGGTATTTGGTTACTCAGCCGTTTCCATGCACCCTTCATGACCGTGATGGGCACTGACATGTTCGCGGCACACACGGTCTTTGTGTTCTTGTTGCTGGTACCGCTGTTTTGGGTGTACCCACACACAGCACTGCTACTCGTACTTCAGGCCATTGCAGCCGCGGCGGGAGCAATCCCGGTGTACCTGATCGCGCGTCGCTTACTGGAGCGGTGGTGGCCCGCGCTCCTCCTCGCTGCCGCCTACCTGCTAAACCCTGGCCTGCAACAAGGCAACCTGGAGCAGTTCCATGTGGAGGCGTTCGAAGCGCCCCTGCTCGGCTTTGCGATCTATGCGGTCTTGGTGTGGCGTCCCCGCCTGCTCGCCACCATGGTCGCTCTCTTGCTCTTGTGCAAACAGGACGACGCACTTTATGTGGTGCCCATAGGACTATGGGTCTTGTCGAGACATCATCGCAAAGCGGGAGCTGCGATCATTACAACGGCAGTGGCCGTGGCCTCCGTGGAGAACCTGGTCCTGATCCCAGCCCTGCTAAACGGAGTACCGACGTCATATGCAGGGTGGTGGCCCTTCCAGAGCCTTTCAGGGACACTGCGCGTCCTTATCCGCCACCCGGGCCAGTTCCTAAACTTTGCGACCGGGCAGGGACGGCCCTTTTACGTATGGCAGATGCTTTTCTCCGGTGGGCTGACGGCATTGGCGGCGCCCTGGGTATTGCTCATCGCTCTTCCGGAGCTTGCGGCGGACGCCCTGTCCTCCAACCCTTACCTACACCAGATCGACCGCCACTACGCCATGCCGCTTGCCGCCGTGCTGGCCTGCGCCGGCGTGTTCGGCGTCGCCCGGCTGCCTCGAGCGCGGTGGCGCTCGGTCGCCACAGTAGTAGTCGCTATCTGCGCGCTATGGAGCTGCGTGCTCTGGGGTGCCGCGCCGTTCTCAGACAATGCCCCCTATGTCGCCGCCACCGACACTGCCTCCGTGCATGCGATTGATGCGCTGCTGGCTCGGATCCCCCCCGACGCTGTCGTCTCAGCGGGGCAGAACTTCGTACCCAACCTCGACCATCGGCGGCAGATTTATATGTTCCCGACGCCGTTCAAACAGTCGTACTACGGCAATCCCGCAAACGACGGCAAGAGGCTGCCCTTCGCGAGCTCAGTGCAGTACCTGGTCCTACCGCACTGCATCTATTGCGACGGCAACTTAGGTGAAAGCGCCCAACAGGTCTTCAACTCGATCGCCGCGCAGTTTAGGGTGGTCGGTGCCGCTGGAGGGGTCGTGCTCTACGAGCGGGCGCCGCCCAAGTAGGGCTGCGCCGCACGTCGTAATGGCACCGTGATCTCTTGGATCAGTAAACGCGCACCAGCCGCAAGGTGTCGGTGACCGGCTCGGGGTCGTGCAGGGAACCGGCAAGCACGACGACAACGTCGCCCGCCTTGGCGTACCCGGCTTTGCGCACGGCATCGACCCCCTGGTTGACGGCCTCATCGGTGCTCTTCGCCTCGGGCACGAGCACGGTATCGACACCCCAACTGCAGGTGAGCTGGCGCGCTGTGTGCTCGTACGGCGTCGCCGCCACGATCGGCGCCCCGGGGCGGAAGCGGGCGATGGCACGCGCCGTGGCGCCCGTATTTGTACAGGCGACTATGACGGCCGCCTTCTCGTCGACCGAAGCCCGCCAAGCTGCAGCACCGACAGCGGCGGTGATCCGCGCCCCGGCAGCGGACTCGGCCGCGAAGTTTTGGGCGGGCAGGTTGCGGCCCCAGTGATAGCTGTCGAAGTCGAGGTCGGCGCGCCTGGCAATGCGAGCCATGGTGGCAACGGCGTTGACCGGGTCAATGCCGACTGCCGACTCAGCCGAAAGCATGACCGCGCTCGTCCCATCGAACACGGCATTGGCCACGTCGGTGACTTCCGCACGGGTGGGGACCGGCGAGTTGATCATCGACTCCAGCATCTGGGTCGCAGTGATGACCGGACGCCCCCAGGCGATGCACGAGCGGATCAGGCTCTTTTGGATGTGAGGGACCTCCTCCAACGCCACCCGCACACCCAGGTCCCCCCGGGCCACCATGACGGTGTCGGCGACCTGCAGGATGTTGTCGATGTCCAAGAGAGCCTCGGGGGTCTCCATCTTGGCGCAGACGAGCACCGACCGCCCCGACATGGCCTTGACCGTCTCCAGGTCGGCTGCGGTACGTACGAACGATACCGCCACACCCTCGATGCCTTCCTCCAACAGGACCTCCAGGCGCTGGATGTCCTCTGGCGTCGGCGTCTTCAGGGCCAGGCGCGAGGCGGGGGCCGTGACACCCGGGCGCCCCTGGACCCGTCCACCGGAGACCACCCGGCACTTCATGGAGTAGCCGTCGCGCTGCTCGGCCACCAAGGACACGCCGCCGTCGCCCAGCGCCACCCTGTCGCCTTCTTGGAGGCTCTCGACCAGTTCGGGCACGGCGACACCGATCACCTTGTCGTCGCTACTGGGGGCCAGCCCGTGCGGGCTGAGGACGACTTCGCTACCCGCCACGAGGACGACGCCACCTTCAGGGAAGGGAGTTGAACGGATCTTCGGGCCCGGGAGGTCCACCAGGATGCCGACGTCGGGCGCAGCCTGGCGGATGCGCCGCAGGCGGGCGACGGCCTCGTCGATCGACCCATGTGCGAGGGGCAGGCGGGCGACGTCCATGCCGGCGTCCTGCATAGCGCTCAGCGTCTCGATGGAATCGGACGCCGGGCCAATGGTCGCAACGACTCGCGTGCGCCGCGTGTTGTCTTCGAGGTAACGACGGGACGGGGACGACTTGGAGGTACCGGTTCGTGTCACCCCATAAGCATTGCCGATCCGACGCCCACCTGGCACATGCCGGGGCCAGATCCGACAAATGGGACGGACCGACCAGGGCTGAACAGCCATCAGGCGGTTGGTGCCAGTATCAGGCGTTGGCGCCAGGCTCGGCCAGCTCCGATATCAGGTAATAGCTGAGGGCCGCTCTTTCCGCCGCGGTGAGGGCGCCCCCCGAGGCCAACCAGCTCGGCAGCCTCTCGACCGCTCCCACCCATAGGTCGTCAAGGAACACGGGCGGCGGCACCGAGCCGCCGGCCATGGGCGGTAGGCAGATGGCCGCCAGCACAGGCACTTCCTCCCAGGCGGAGCCGTCCAACCAGGCGCGCAGCGCCGCCGCCTTGCGCAGGACCGAGCGCACGACATCAGAGCGTCTCGCTGTCCGGCCCGGCCGCGCCTGGCTGCACGGGGCCGGTGGGCGGCGCTCCCCTGCGCTCTCGCCCGGCGCCCAGGTGGGTGCCACGACGACCAAGCCGCGCCTTGCCACCACAATGTGCTCGAAAACCGCTGAGCGGTCAGGCAGGCAACGGCCGTGCACGACGAGGAGGCCGGTCGGCACAACGCAATCAATGACCCTCCCCAGTGCGTCGCCCGGCACAGCGCGGGGCAGCATGCGCTCGCTGCAGGTTCGCCCAGGGGCCAGGGCACGCGAGGACGGCACGCTGGGTAGTCGCCGTACGACGGCACCCGGCTGCCGGTAAGACTGCAAGGAGGGCTCGTGGAGGACCGCCATGAGGTTGCTCAGCCTGGCCCTCACTACCCCCGCTCTGACATCTTCGACCGAGCTACCGGCTCTTTGTTGCGGCATTAATGGCGGATCGGCACTCTCGGGCAGCCCCCTTGAGGAGTTGGCGAACCAAGCATCGTGTTCTGTCGCCGTTAAGCGCCAGGTGCTCGCGTTTCGTCGTTTTCCACCACTTTGAGTGAACTCGCTTCAGTTTGTGAAAGTGGCTCCGCCCGCTCTACCGCCCGGCGCCGAATGCCTCAGCGACCGCGGGGTGCACGATCTCGTGGTCGCGGACGTTTACGCCCCTGGCGAAGCCGCGATCGGCTCGGCAATAGGCGTCGAGGCCCCCGTCGGCCAAGCGGTGAAGGTACGGCAGGGTGGCATTTGTGAGGGCTCGGGTCGACGTGACCGGGACCGCCCCGGGCATGTTGGCCACGCAGTAATGAAGCGCACCGTCCACGACGTAAGTCGGCTCCTCGTGGGTGGTGGGACGAGAGGTCTCGAAACACCCCCCCTGGTCGATAGCCACATCGACGAGCACCGCACGCTCGGGCACTGAGGAAAGCATGGACCGTGTTACGAGCTTGGGCGCCGCGGCCCCATGGACGAGCACGGCACCGATGACGGCGTCGCTGGCGCCGAGCTGGTCCATGACGCTGTGCGCATCTGACATCAGGCAACGCACCGAACCCTCGAAACGGTCGTCCAGGTACCTCAGGCGCTCGTCGGAACGTTCGAGGACCGTCACCTCCGCCCCCATCCCCCGAGCCACCCGAGCCGCATGTACGCCCACCACCCCCCCGCCAAGCACCAGGACGCGTGCGGGAGCCACTCCCGGGGCGCCGCCCGCCAGGAGGCCCCTTCCACCCATAGGAGCCGTCAGATAATGAGCCACGACTTGGCCGGCCAGGCGCCCCGCTATCTCGCTCATTGGCGCCAAGAGGGGAAGGTGGCCGCTGGCATCCTCAACCGTCTCATAGGCGACCCCTGTGGCCCCAGAGCGCATGAGGGCTTCGGTCAGTTGGGGCGCCGCCGCCAGGTGCAGGTAAGTGAAGAGGGTTAGCCCCTCGCGAAGGAGCGCCAGTTCAGGGCCGACCGGCTCTTTTACTTTGGTGAGCAATTGCGCGCTTTCCCATACGGCCTGCGCGCTGGTCATGATACGAGCACCCGTTGCGGCATAGGCGTCGTCTGCGAAGCCCGAGCCTGTGCCGGCACCCTCCTCCACGAGGACCTCGTGCCCGGCCCGGACAAGCTCCTCGGCACCAGCGGGCGTGAGCGCGACCCTCAGCTCAGCCGGCTTTATCTCCTTTACGACACCTATCCGCATCCATCACACCTTTTGGTGGGCCGGGCCGTGAGAGCTCTCAGGCCGGCCTTATGACCATCAAAAGGTCGCCGCCTTCGACGGAGGACACTTTGGGAACGGCGACCCTTCCGACCGTACCAGCGAGCGACGCAGTTATGGGTGCCTCCATCTTCATGGCCTCGATGGTCGCCACTGTCTGGCCGGCCTCAACCCTGTCACCCTCCGAGACCGTGAGCGATACGGCTCCGGCAAAGGGGGCGGCAACGTGGGCGGGGTTGTCCAATTGGGCCCGTTCCCCTCGCGGCTGGCTGTCCTGCACGGAACGGTCGCGGACCGTTACCGTGCGCGGCTGGCCGTTTATGCGGCAAAAAACAGAGCGGAACCCGCGCTCGTCTGCCTCCCCCATGGCATCGAGGGCCAGGTACAGCGACACGCCCGCCTCGAGCACGACCTCGATTTCCTCGCCCGGGACCAAACCGTAGAAGAAAGCCGAGCTCGGCAGGACGGACAGATCCCCATAAGTGCGGCAGGCATCTTCAAAATCCCGTGTCGGCCCAGGGAACAGGAGCATGTTGAGCACCCGGCGCAGCTCCGCAGTGGGGACATCGGGGGCCTCCAAGACGCTGCGGGCGTCCTCGGGTACGTGCTCGGCTCGTTCCGGTAGCTTCTTGCCCTGCAATGCCCGGGTGCGGAACGGTTCGGGCCAACCGGCCGCAGGCTCGCCGAGTTCTCCGGCAAGGAACCCGACGACGCTGTCCGGAAGGTCGAAGCTTGCCGGGTCATTTTGGAACTCGTCGAGGTCCGCGTCAGCCCCGCAGAGGTAAAGGGCCAGGTCGCCCACCACCTTGGAGCTCGGTGTCACCTTGACGATGTTGCCGAGGATCTGGTTGGCCTTGGCGTAAAGCTCCTCCACCGCCTCCCAGCGATCGCCGAGCCCCAGTGCGATCGCCTGCTGGCGCAGGTTGGAGATCTGGCCGCCCGGCATCTCGTGTATGTAAACCCGGCTTGTCGGCGCGGGCAGCCCTATGTCGAACGGAGCGTACAGGCGGCGCACCGCCTCCCAGTACGGTTCGAAGGCCTCTATGGCCGCGAGCGGTACCCCGCTCTCACGCTCGGTGTGGTCGGTCGCGGCAACGATTGCGCCCAGCGAAGGCTGGCTTGTCGTACCAGACATGGGCCCAAGGGCGCCGTCGATGGCGTCAACACCGGCTTCCACAGCTGCCAGGTAGGTGGCGAGCTGGCCGCCTGCGGTGTCGTGGGTGTGAAGGTGCACCGGTAGGTCGAAGTTGGCCCGCAGCGCGCTCACCAATTTGCGGGCCGCGGGAGCGCGAAGCAGGCCCGCCATGTCCTTTATGCAGAGCACATGGGAGCCCGCGGCCACCAGCTTGTCGGCCTTGCCCAGGTAATAGTCGAGGTCGTACAACTTCTCGTCCGGGTTGGCCAGGTCCCCTGTGTAGCAAAGGGTCCCCTCTGCCAGTTTCCCGGCCTCGACCACGGCGCGGATTGCCGGCACCATCTGGTCGACGTCGTTCAGGGAGTCGAACACCCGGAAGATGTCCACGCCGGTACGAGCCGCCTCCTTTACGAACGCGACGGCCACCTCGTCCGGGTAGGGGGTGTAGCCAACCGTGTTCCGTCCCCTTATAAGCATCTGTAAGCAAATATTGGGAACGGCCTCCCTGATGGCACCAAGGCGTTCCCAGGGGTCCTCCTTCAAGAACCGAAGGGCAACGTCGAACGTCGCCCCGCCCCAGCACTCCAGGGACAAAAGCCCGGGCAGGGCATGAGAAAAATACGGCGCCGCGGCCAAGATGTCGCGGGTACGGAGCCGGGTGGCCAGCAGCGACTGATGAGCATCGCGAAAGGTCGTATCGGTGACCAAGATGTTGCGCTGCTCACGCATCCACGATGCAAAACCTCGAGCACCCAGCCGGTCCAACAGTTGGCGGCTGCCCTCGGGCGCGCGAAATGCCGGTGGCTTCTTTGCCCATGCAGGCAGCTTTTGGACTGGTGACTTGAGCGCCGGTGCCACGCCGTTGGGGCGGTTGACAGTGACGTCGGCGATGTAAGTGAGCAGCCGGGTGCCCCGGTCGGCGCCGCCCCGCCTGGCGAAAAGGCCAGGCCGTTCCTCGATAAAAGATGTCGTCAGGTTCCCTGCCACGAAGTCGTCTTCTTCCAAGACACTTTGGAGGAACGGGATGTTGGTCGACACGCCCCGCACCCGGAACTCGGCCAGGGCGCGCTGGGCACGGTGCACGGCTTCGGGAAAAGTACGGCCCCGGCACGTCAGCTTCACCAGCAGCGAGTCGAAATGTGGGGAGACCTCGGCACCAAGGTACGTGCAGCCGTCGAGGCGCACGCCATGGCCCCCTGGAGAACGGTAGGCCGTAATGCGCCCGGTATCAGGGCGGAACCCCTGCGAGGCGTCCTCCGTGGTGATCCGGCACTGCAGGGCGGCCCCGTTCACGGCGATGGACGCCTGGGATATCCCAAGCTCGGCGAAGCTGGCTCCCCCGGCGATCTGAAGCTGGGCCTGGACCAGGTCGACGTCGGTCACCTCCTCAGTGACCGTGTGCTCCACCTGGATCCGCGGGTTCATCTCGATGAACACATAACGGCCGTCCCCGCCGACAAGGAACTCGACCGTACCCGCATTGCGGTAGCCCACCGACCGGGCGAACTTGACCGCGTCGGACCACAGGTTGGCCCGAAGCTCGTCGGCCAGGTTGGGCGCGGGCGCGATCTCGACGACCTTTTGGTGCCGGCGCTGTACAGAACAGTCCCGCTCGAAGAGGTGGACAACCTCTCCAGTGGCATCGGCTAAGACCTGGACCTCGATGTGGCGGGCGTGGACGACCGCTTCTTCGAGGAACACGGTCGGGTCGCCGAAAGCCGTCTCGGCTTCGCGCACCGCCGCCTCGAGGGCGGCGCGCAGATCCTCCCTACGCTCCACGCGGCGCAGGCCCCGGCCACCGCCACCGGCTGCTGCCTTGACGAACAACGGGAACCCAATGTCGTCACCCGCTGCGACCATCTCATCGATACTGGAAAGGGGCCCGGCACTTCGCAGCACCGGGATGCCCGCCGCCTCTGCCTCTTGCTTGGCCCGTACTTTGTTGCCCGCCAGCGCCAGCACCTCGGCGGGCGGCCCGACGAAGGTGATCCCGGCCTCCGAGCACGCACGGGCCAGGTCCGGGTTTTCGGAGAGGAAGCCGTAGCCGGGGTACACGGCGTCCGCACCGCACCGCCGGGCGACCTCGATGATGCCGGGGACGTCCAGGTAGGCCCGCAGTGGGTGCCCCCGCTCGCCTATCTCGTAGCTCTCGTCCGCCTTTTGCCGGTGAAGCGAGTACCGGTCCTCATAAGGGAAGACGGCCACCGACGTGTAGCCGAGCTCGTTTATCGCCCGGAACGCCCGTACCGCGATCTCTCCCCTGTTTGCCACCAGAACCTTGCGCACGGCGTCGAGCGTAGCTTGCCCGGAGCCAGCGACTTCCGGGCTGGGAGCCTTGTCGCAACCCTGGAGTTGGCCAGTCCGGGGCTGGGCCCGCTCACCTCGGCGCGGCTCAGGCGGAGCCCACCTGCCGGAGGTCGCGCACAACCCACTCGGTGCTTGCCTTGCGCGCCGTGGTCGGGTCGGTCCGGCAATCAGGCTGCGCCACCCGCCGTCCTGGCACGACGTCGGCTTCCCACGTGCCTGACAGCCCGCTAACGAGGCGCAGGCGCGGACCTCCGCCATCACCCTCGACCCGGCGGCGGTCGGCCAGGAGGCCGCGACCCACCTCCACCGCGACCGCTGCCTCCAACGCCTGCTCGGGACCGCCCCCGACTAGGGCGCACCCCCGGTAGCGGTCCCAAAAGGCGGGGGCCCAGGGCCGCCGGCCCAGCAGCGCCTCGACCAGCTCGACATCGGCGTACGCCCAAAGTGAAGCTTCAGGCAGGGCCACCAGCGTGGGTGCAAACCTATGGCCGCCCGTGTGGCTCGTCCGCCAGACGGCCACGCCCGGCCGCTCGCCCACCGCCAAGTACAACTCTGCCCCCCTTGACCCACAGCAGGCGTCCCGGCGACCGTGGGTACATACCAACAGGTCCAAGACGGCCGGGGGCCGCCCCCCCGCGGAGCCGGATGCAGAAGGCCCCCCGGCGGAGCCGGCTGCAGAAGGCACTGTTTGCTGGGCCGCAGGGCTCTCTTCTAGCAGGGCTCGGGTGGCGCTCTCGAGATCGGCCTCGCCGACCACCACCTCGGTCCGCAACAGCGGAGCCGCCCAACCCGTCCCGGCCCGCCTGTACGAGATCAGGCGACGTTGCCCACCTTGGTTCCCACCGGGACGGACGACGGCTTGCAGCCGGTAATTGTGCTGCGCGCAAAGGTCGCTGAGCGGCCGGAGCACATCGATAGACGCCACATCGGAGGGCCAAGGCAGGGGCTGCTCGACGAGCAGGAAGCCGTTGTAGTGACCTGCCGTCCCCACTGGGTGCAGACCCTGGGAACGGGACCACTCGCTGCACATGGCAAAGTTGACCGAACGGCTCGTCGTGGGCATGCGCGACACCCTATCTTGGAGGTCCTACCGGGGAGGCCCTGCCGGGGCGCAACGGGCGGGCGGGTCAGGGCACCCCGTAGCCGTAAATCGGCATCCCGTTCGCGAAAAACGACTGGCTGGGCAAGAAAGGCCCGTTGACCATTACCGACGTCCAGCCGCCGGGGCCTGGGCCGGCATCGCCTTCTACTGTGTCGATCTCACCGTCCGGCCAAACCTGGGCCACGATGCCGATATGGGGCGACGTCAAAGCGTCCCGCGGGCTCGTGCCGTAAAACACTAGGTCTCCGGGCGCCGGGCGTGCCGTTGGTGCCAAAACCCGGGTGTGCGAGCGCGCCCACCGGTAAACATCGCCGACAAAGGAGTAACGGGGCACATGCAGGCCCGCGGACTCCCACACCCATGTGGCGAACAGCGCGCACCATTGCTCGCACGGACCGTAGGGGTTGCAGAAGTGGCCTCCGTCCGGGCTCGGGCCCAGCCGGCTCGCGGCGATCGCAACTATCCGTGAGCCGGCACCGGTGGCCGGGTTGGTAAAGGATGGGTGAAAGCCCGAACCGTCGAGCAACCAATAGCCGGGGGCAGCGGGATCCGCCACGATCGCAGAGATCGCAGGCAGCGGGCGCGCCATGGCGTTGCCACCCAAGCGAGGCGCGTCGCCCATCGGGTCCACCTCGCCGTTGCCGCACAACAGCCAGTAGCCGCGACCATCTCGGGTAACGGCGATACCCGAGACCGGGGGATGGCCCCGCCCCAGGCTGCCCACGCGCACGGCGTCGCCGTACGGGGTCACTTCCCCGCCCCCTTGGACCAACCAGTAGCCGCGCCCGTCAGGCGTCGAGGCGATCGCCACAACGGGGATGTTGTGCAGGTTTGTCGCCCCCAGCGATCCCCGGTAGGGGGCATCGCCGAACGAGAAAACGGCCCCGTGGCTGGTGACCATCCAGTACCCGTTACCGTCCGGGGTGGGGGCGAACGACACCACGGGATCGGGCACAGACCCCGGGACCGGAGAGCCGAAGTACCGGGCGTCCCCGAAGGGGTGAACACCTCCGTCTGCATCTACCAGCCAGTACCCTTCGCCGTCGGCGCTCGACGCTATGGCTACGACGGGTGCGCGCAAATGGGAGGAACCGGCACCCCCGAAATCGCGGGCATCGCCATAAGAAAGCACCCCACCGTCGGCTCCCGCCAGCCAATAACCCATGCCGTCGGGGGTAGCAGCCATAGAAGTGACGGGTGCAGCCAGGCTGGCGCCCGTCGGGCTACCGAAAAACTGCGCAGCGCCTCGGGTCAGTACTCCCCCGTCGCGATAAATGCCTGCGGTCCTGCTGTAAGCCACGGTCTTCGTGTAAGCCGCGGCCTTGGTGTAAGCCGCGGTCCTGGTGTAAGCCGCCGGCGCAGGGCCAGCTCTCAGCGCCGCCCCGGTGCCTGGGAACGTACCCGCTAACGCTAATAGCAGGCTGATAGCAAGTACCGGGACCGCTCCAAAAAAAGCTCGCCGCGCACGCGCCCTCGCGAAGGGACAACACGCGCGCGCCGCCGCACTACTCGTCCGCACCATTACCGGTTTACCACCGATCCCTCGGACGTCCAAGTACCCGATTAAATGAGACAAATAGGACGAAACGTGCCTTATAGGCCGCAATGGCACGGCCACACGCCATGCGCCGAGCAGGGGGCGACCCTCAAAGCAGGCGCAGCATGTGGCGTTGCACCGACCGCATGCCGCCCGGGCAGTAGCGTTGTTGCTGGTAACGGCGGGGCACTACGGGCTCTCGTCACTGCGGAGGGTGTCAATTGAACGAGCACGAGGTCCGTGCCCACAGGAGTGCCGAGGAGCTTCCAAAAGAGCAACAACTGGCGTGGAAGCTGGCAGAAATGGCGCTCGACCCGGTGCCTGTTGCACCAGAGGTCGCTCGGATGATCGCCAACCGCCTTATCGACGACGCTGGGGTGGCTGCTGCGGCCCTTGGGCGCCACTCCGCGGCCACAGCTCGCGCTCAAGCCCTCTTGCACCCGCCGGCCTCTCACGCTCCCAGCCATAAGCGAGGGGCACCCGTGTGGGGTTGCCCTCTGGACAGGCTGGTCGCACCCGAGTGGGCGGCCTGGGCAAACGGCGTGGCTGTGCGCGAACTCGATTTTCACGACACGTTCCTCGCCGCCGAGTACTCCCATCCGGGCGACACGATCCCTCCGCTGCTCGCCGTTGCCCAGCACATGGGCTGCGACGGCGAAGCGCTGACAAGGGGGATCGCAGCTGCCTACGAGGTGCAGGTGGACCTCAGCCGCGCCATCTGCCTGCACGCCCACAAGATCGACCACGTGGCGCACCTCGGCCCCGCGGTGGCGGCCGGCATCGGCGCACTGCTGCGGCTGCCTACCGAGGTCGTTTACCACGCCATCGGCCAAGCTCTGCACACCACCACGGCCACCCGCCAGTCCCGCAAAGGCCAGATCTCGTCGTGGAAGGCCTACGCTCCCGCGTGGGCCTCCAAGGCGGCGATAGAGGCGGTGGACCGGGCCATGCGCGGGGAAGGGTCGCCGGCGCCCATCTACGAGGGCGAGGACGGGGTCATCGCCTGGCTGCTCGACGGCCCCGAGGTCACCTACCGGGTCCCGCTCCCGTCCCCCGGTGAGCCGAAAGAAGCCATCCTTCGTACCTACACCAAGCAGTACTCGGCGGAGTACCAGGCGCAGGCCTTCATCGACCTGGCAAGACGGCTGCGCCCAAGGCTCGGGGATCTGGGACAGGTGCATGCCGTGCATGTACGGACCAGCCACCACACTCACTACGTCATCGGCACGGGTTCGGGCGACCCTCAGAAGTTCGACCCGGACGCGTCCCGGGAGACCCTGGACCACTCTCTGCCCTACATTCTGGCCGTGGCTCTTGAAGATGGCGATTGGCACCACGAGCGGTCGTTTTCGACCGAGAGGTCGCACCGCGAGTCGACCATCACCCTCTGGAGGAAGATCTCCACACAGGAGGCGTCGGAGTGGACCGCTCGCTACCAGGCCGGCGTGGCGTTCGGGGGCGAAGTGGTGGTCGAGATGCAAGACGGGACAACCGTGGCGGCAAGCCTCGATGTGGCCGATGCCCATCCCGGGGGCTCATCCCCCTGGGGAGCCGAGGACTACATCGCCAAGTTCAGGCGGCTCGCACAGGTTGTGGTGCCTGCGCAGGAACAGGACCGGTTCCTGGATCTCGCCAACAGACTGGGCGAGCTCCGAGATGGGCCTTGCCTCACCCCGACCGAGGTGAGGGAGCTGGGCTTCGAGGTCCCGGGGCTGTGTACCGACATGCACCTTGGCGGTCACGACGACACTCGAGAGGGCCTCTTCTGATGCTGCACAGCCCGGTGGACGCCCACCAAAAGCGCTTGGCGCTACGCGAAGGGCTTGCCTCTGGGCGCCTGCTGCGCTTCCCTGGGGCCTTCAATGCCCTCAGCGGCATGCTCATCGAGCGTGCAGGCATGGAGGGGATCTACGTCTCCGGCGCCGTCGTTTCGGCGTCGCTCGGGCTACCGGACATCGGGCTCACAACCGCTAGCGAGGTGGCGGCGCGCGCCCACGAGATCGTGCGCATGAGCGCGCTACCGACCCTCGTTGACGCCGACACCGGCTTCGGCGAGCCGCTCAATGCAGCCCGCACCGTCCAGGTCCTCGAAGCGGCCGGCGCGTCCGGCTGCCACATAGAAGACCAGGTCAACCCCAAGCGTTGCGGCCACCTCGACGGCAAGGAGGTCGTCGGCACCGAGGTCATGTGCAGGCGGATTAGAGCGGCTGCCATGGCCAGGCAGGACAGCTCGTTCGTCATATGCGCGCGGACTGATGCGCGCGCAGTAGAGGGTTTGGACGCCACCCTGGCGCGGATCGAGGCCTACGTCGACGCAGGAGCGGACATGGTGTTCCCCGAAGCCCTGGCCGGTGCCGCAGAGATCGAGCGGGCCCGCTCCGCCACTGAGGCGCCGGTACTGGTGAACCTGACCGAGTTTGGCCGTACAGATCTGCTCACTACGGCCGAGCTGGCCGACCTTGGCGTGAACGTGGCCATCTACCCGGTTACGCTATTGAGGCTGGCCATGGGCGCCGCCGAGCTCGGGCTGCGGACAATTGCCCGCGAAGGTACACAAAAAGACCTATTGGATCAGATGCAAACTCGCTCCGAGCTCTACGAGCTCATCGGCTACGACAGTTACGGCGTCTTTGACAGTTCGGTTGCCGCCGGCGGGCGACCGATGTCACCGGACGCTGGTCCCAACTCCTGATCGCGCGCGTTGGCTGAGACAACAGGAAGGCAACGCCGCCATGCGTCACGCCTTGGCAGGTTCTTTCGCCGGGCCCGAGCCACAGCGTCGGGGCGCCACTTCGTCCGCGGGCGTGACGACTACTCCGTGGTGGCCCATCTAGCCGATGTACCCGCCCCGGTAGGACGCTCGGCTCGTCACGAGGCCAGCGCGGGCTTGCTCCTGGAAGACCGCACTCCGCCAGGGGGATTGACGCCCCCGCCCGTCCACGCCCCCGGGCCAGCAATTCCTGGCGGCACAGACGTTCCTGACGGCACAGACGTTCCTGGCGGCACAGACATTTCCGAGGACGCAAGCACGCTGGAGCTACCCGGGCCGGTGGAGGACCCCTATCAACGCGGCAGGGCGGCCCGATGGGAACTGGCTGTCTTGTTCATCGTCGCCCTGGGGTGCTCGATGGCGCTGTTCCACTCGATGTGGCAGTTCCCCTTCAGCACCCAAGTTGGCTCCCCTGGGGACGCCGACGAGTACTCCTGGTTCATTGCCTGGGTCCCTTGGAGCATTGCGCACGGCGTCGACCCCCTCATAAGCCACTACGTGAACGCGCCGAGCGGGGGCGCCAACCTCATGTGGAACACATCGGTGCTCCTGCCGGCGTTCGTCATGTGGCCGGTCACCGCCATCTGGGACGCGGCATTTTCGTACAACCTGCTCATAACCCTTGGCCCCGTCCTGAACGCCGTCATCTCTTACGCCGTGTTCCGGCGTTGGACCGGTCGGCTCTCGGCGCTACCGGGCGCCCTTATTTTTGGGTTTTCTCCGTACATGGTCTCCCAGTCGGCAGGGCACTTAGCCCAGACGCTCATATTCACAGCTCCGCTCCTGTTATTAATGCTGGACCGGGTCTTAGTCGTGCAACGCTCTAAACCGTGGCGCGACGGCCTGCTCCTGGGGGTTTTGCTTTGGGCGCAACTGCTCACCGGCGAAGAGGTTCTCGCCATGGAAGCCCTGACAGCGGTCGTCTGCGTCGGCGTGCTGTGCGGCGTGGGCCACAGGATCTTCAGACGGCAGTTCCCGTACGCGGCTCGGTCGCTCGGCATCTCCGCCGTGGTGTTCGGCGTGCTGTCGGCGCCGTTCCTGGCCGTGCAGTTCCTTGGACCGTACAAGGTGCAGGACGTCCACCCCGCGAACGTGTACGTGAGCGACCTGCTCAACTTCGTCATCCCGACCAACATCACGAAGTTGGCGCCCGCCAACGCCCTGGCGATAAGCAGAGCGTTTTCCGGCAACGGCGCCGAGCAGGGCGCGTACACGAGCATCCCGTTGGCGGCGCTGCTGATAATCGGCCTCATCTTTTGCTGGCGCCGGCGCCAGATGTGGGTGGCGTTCTCGTGCGCATTCGCTGCCGGCATCTTCTCGATGGGCGAAACCCTCCACATCCACGGGCATAACACGAAGTTCCCACTCCCGGACCACTGGCTACAGCACCTTCCCGTGTTCCACAACCTGCTCCCGGACCGCTTCGCCTCCCTATACAGCTTTGGCGTTGCGTGGATGCTGGCGCTGGTACTGGACCGCGCCCGCTCGCTCCGGCGCTGGCGAGTACCCGCTCTAAGCGGTGCGTGGGCGCTCGCACTGGCCGGGATGGCGGCGTTGTTCCCCATCACCAACTACCCGGCAGGCGGCAGCCCGCTGTACTCGGCCTTCGACACGGGGCTGTCATGCCAATCCACATCTCGGCCGCCCGTCTCTTCCGCAAGTTCGAGCCCGACAGCAGCGCCCTCCACAACTGCCGGGCCTACGACTACTGCCGGGCCTACGACTACTGCCGGGCCTACGACTACTGCCGGGCCTACGACTACTGCCGGGCCCTCGACTACTGCCGGGCCCTCGACGACTGTG